>JADFLH010000079.1 GCA_022564515.1 Nitrososphaerota archaeon | reverse complement strand
AGTACACAATTTTTCAAAAGCAACTGTGGAATCCCAACTCCAAACAAACCCAGATAGTTATCAAAATGCCTTTGTAAAATTAGAATAAACATTTGATACGAACTGTTAATCCTGAAAACTAAGCTATGATTACACTTTGCATAAACCGTTATCAGTTCGTATCAAATGTTAATGAAAAATAGAGTGTTTAGCAGCCTATACTATCTTTTACTGACTGTGCTGCTTCTCTAAGCTCGTCTGCCTGTTCTGTAGTTAGTTTCTTTCCTTCCTGAGCATTTACCTGATTGATGAAGGCATCCATCTTTCCACAAGCTGCACCATCATTTTTTGGGTTATCATCATCCAATTTATCTTGAGCATTCTTTAGTGGTGCCTTGAGACTATTTTCTACATTAGAAGGCAGTCCTAAATCTTCAATGGAATCAATTAGTTCGCTTGGAGTCTCTGGGGTTTGTAAAGTGTCAAATGCAATGAATAGAGCCAAGCTCAGGCCGGTGATGAAGTCTGCTTTAATCAGACCTCCGGCGCTATCGTACTGTCGTATTGTATCAACACGAACATCTGAAACATAGAATTTGCCAGTAGAGTCAAATGCAATGCCTGAAGGACCGGTCAGGCCGGTGGCAAAATCTTTAATCAGATTTCCGTCGCTATCGAACTGTCGTACTTTTCCATTATTAAATGCAACATAGAGCTTGCCAGTAGAGTCAAATGCAATGCCTCTATAATCGGCCCCGACGCTGGTAAAGGTTGCTTTAATCAGACCTCCGGTGCTATCGTACTGTCGTACTGAACTCTGAGTACTATCTACAACATAGAGATTACCTGTAGAGTCAAATGCAATGAATTGAGGAAATTTCAGGCCGGGAGCAAAGTCTGCTTTAATCAGAGTTCCGGCGCTATCATATTGTCCTACTGTACCTTCGCATGCACATGGATTAACACCAAGATTTGCAACATAGAGATTACCTGTAGAGTCAAATTCAATGGATCCAGGATTGCTCAGGCCGGTAATAAAATCTGCTTTAATCAGAGTTCCGGCGCTATCGTACTGTCGTATTGTACCTTCGTTTGCTGCTGCTTGAAATATTTTTACACCAGCATTTGCAACATAGAGATTACCTGTAGAGTCAAATGCAATGCCTCTAGGACCGATCAGGTCGGTGATAAAGTCTGCTTTAATCAGATTTCCGTCGCTGTCGTACTGTCGTACTGTATCAAGGTCAAAATCTGAAACATAGAGGTTATCAGTTAAGCAGCCAGTAACAGGACAAAGTTGTGAAAAAACATCCTGAGAAAATCCTAATGAACCTAGAATCAAAATACTAGCCAATACAGGAATTGCCCAAATACCCTTCATGCCCATAATCATACGGCATTAAATTACTTAAGAATGATCAAAAGGTATGAGCTTTTTCTACAGAATTACCGAACTGCTTACTCTGTTAAGACCCGCCCCTTCTTTGGGATTAATTTTAGACCCAATTAGGTTTGAAAATTATGTATAATCCGTATTAGAATTAAGAATTTATCTTGTTACACGTCCTTTTAGCTTTTTAACAATTTTATTGACATCTTTTTCAGATAATGAATCTAGTTTATTCTGAATAACATCATTAATTTTATCTAAACTTGAAACGAAAACGGCTTTGTAAGATTGATTGTAACTTATGTTTCCTCGTATAGACAGTAATACATTTTTTACATTTGGATTAAATCTCCATGATTTTAAAAAAATCCATAATACTCTACCTGCTCTATCTGTTTGTTCATGTGGATTGAATGCTTTATTTTGTTTATAGAATCCCATACTCCAATTTTTAACTTCAATCATAACAACCCCTCTTTTAGATACAATAACAAAATCCATCTGAGCTGATTTGAGATTCCTTCTACCACCATAGGTAACATAACGGTCTAATTCAACTCGTACGTCACAAAATACATGATATTCATTACTTAGTTGGGATAATTTCTGTAAAACACTGACTTCACCGAGTGCCCCAATATATTCAGGGCTTTTTTTAATCTCTCCAAATCGCTTTACCTCATTTCTTTTATATTCGGATTTCTTATCAAAAATCTCCTGAGGGTTATTTTTCAACTTTAATAAACTATCTTGTTGTTCGTACTCCAGAGTTTGCATTTTATGTAATTGTTTTGGTTTTGAATAATTTTTTAGAACCGCAATTTTAAAACTTGAAGAGATTAATTGCAATATACCTTCTGATTTTTTATCTTCAAGAATTTTTATTTTCTTGTCATAATTTTGATTGAGTGAAGTTTGATCATTTTTTATTTTTTCTATGCTATCCTCTTTTTCTTTTATTCTAGTTGGGAGTTTTTCAAAAAAATCTTTCTTCTCAGATGCTAGTTCATTGGTTAAATGTTTATGAACTGCATCAACATCGTCAATTTTTCTAACAGAATCTGGAGTATGTTCTATTACATTCTTTTCACTTTGAGATATGCCATAAATTATGGCCATGAATTTTTCTAACCTAACTGTGAATTAAGAATTTTCAGGATTAACAGTTTGTATCAAATGTTAAATCCGTGAGAAATTCAAGACTTTTTCTTTCAATTTGCTGTGACGAGGAGCTACTCTTAGTCTCATACCACAGCATGGACAAAACGATCCATTCCATTTTACGTATACATCGCAACTATTGCATCGTTTTTGACCTTTTGCATATCTACTTTTTCCATTTGGTGGCTTGAGAGCCTTATACCTATGACAGATTCCTTTGCAAGTCAAATCAGGTCATCATCATTCCAATAAACTCTGTATTTGT
>JADFLH010000011.1 GCA_022564515.1 Nitrososphaerota archaeon | reverse complement strand
TGATTCCCAACGCAATTTACTCAATGCGCCAGAATTTTTCAGAGCCATATAAGCATCGATGCTTGTATTTCTAATCATTTATTTCTATTTCTTCACAATTGCATATAGCTTTATGACCTTTACACCAACAACAAACAAACCCTCCTCCATTACAAAGTTCACATTTAAAATAATATGGATCTTCTAATGTGAATATTTTTTTGCGTATTTGTGATCTACCCGCACCTTTACACCTTACACATACTCTTAAATCAGCATTTTTAAATTCGTCACAAGAATCAAATCCAGCAGTATATGGTCTATACTCAATAGCTGGATTTTTATAATCTTTAATGTAAGAATCCTGTATTATGAAAAAGTAATCGATAAAAGGTAAACGATGTATCGACATGTTATCAAATATGTCATTTTCTTCTCCGGAAAAATTAATTATTTTTATTTTTGGGTCGATTATTTTTATTTTTACGATAGTTTCTAAATCAAACTCTTCGTATACAAGATATAGAAAAATAAAGTCGGGCCTTTCTTTTTTAACTAACTCTAAAAATTTCTTATTCATTATTTCTCTACTTTCTTTGTAGATTATTTCTTGAGGATCAAACATGATTAAGTTTCTAAAAAGACTCTTTAAAGGAGAGTAATATATTTGGTTAAACCCATAATTTTTATCTTTACAAGACCATCCCGCCCATAGTAATTTTTTATTAAAAGTTCAGAGTAACCAGTTCGTTTTCTAGAATCAGAATTGATTGTCCTGTTAGCTTCTATCTCATAAATTTTCCAAGAATTTTTTGAAAAACATTCCAATACCTTTTGGGAGTTGGAATTAGATAGCATAAATTTACAACCTTTTGAATCTAATTTTGTGCAAGTCTCTGAAAGACGTTTAAGATCTTCGTAAGTGAAATCACGATTTGTATAACTTGTGAAATTTGCAGTAGAGCTTACTGGGTGATATGGTGGGTCAAAATATACAAAATCATCCCTTCCAGCATCATCCAAAGTCGCTGAGAAATCCCTACAAGTCATCAGGATCTTTCTAGATTTCATCACCCTACTTACCGATCTGAGATTTTCCTCATTTACAATATTTGGATTGGTATAACGACCAAGCGGTACATTGAATTTTCCTTTGCTATTTACTCGGTACAATCCATTGAAGCATGTTTTATTTAGAAAAATGAGTCTAGATGTCTTTTCTATCTGATTCTTTGGAACGCTATCTCTTACTGAATAATAATAATAGGATTTAGAATTTTTGAAATAATTTTTTGAATGGGTTTTGAGTGAGGATATTAGTTCTTCAACCCTATCTCTAATTGTAACATATGTCAAAATCAAATCAGAGTTTAAATCTGAAACAATACAATTTTGTTTTGAGTTTTTAGTGAGAATATGAAACAACATTGCGCCTCCTCCTAAAAATGGCTCAAAAAAGGTATCAAAGGTTTCAGGAAGATGCTGATTTAGAATTGGAATTAATTGCCTTTTTCCACCAGCCCATTTTACAAATGGTTTTGGTTGTAAGGATTTTACCTGATGATATTGTTGTTTCACCAGTCATAATTCTGGTATAATTTATTCAGGAATGAAGTTGTAAAAGATTACAACGTGTACAATATTTTTTAATCTACATTCAGTCTAGCTTGCTTAAATACAAATTTCGTAACAATGATTTTTCGATTAGAAAATGGTATACGAAGAGATTTGAATAAAATGAAAGGGAAAGGTTTGGGGTTTTAGTCCCACTTTGACCAAGCGGCCATCCATCTATACGTCCACGTTGTTAGCTTACATCCTAGCGCTGCCATCGTAACGGCCAATACTGCACCAGCACCAGCACCCAGCGCAACCGGGCTATTATAGAATTTTCCAACTTGCGGTTCTATTGGCGTCATGTATGGTGGCAATGTTGGCCGTGGATATTTGAATGCCGTTTCTAGCGGGTCTGCAATTGTTAACAGATTTACCATGTTAAACAATGGTAACGACAGACCTACCAATACTCCGCCAAACAGAATTAGTGAGTGCTTGTTTCTCTTTGTAGCCCAATATGCCAGATCAAGCAACATTGCTGATGGTAACCATATTGGTACAACGATAAAGTCATATGGATATCCGAGTGCAAACCATGCACCTTTTGCAACCCATGTATACACTGTAATGATTAATGCATAATACGTTGCTGTTCCTGGAACGCCAGTAAATGTCAGATAATACACTGCGCCTACCGTAAGCATCAATGTTTGTGATATTGAAAATACTACAAACGAAGTCCAAGCCCAGTCCGTGTAGAAAATATAGTCACCTGCATTAATTGTAAGCAGAGTTCCGTTTACCGCAACTACTATAATGAACAAGTAGTGAGTACTTCGTCTAAGCCAGACCAATGATGTGTAGAATATGTGGTCAGTATTTATAATTTTAGTGAAATATCCTGTTCGAATATTATATTTTTGCGTCTAAAATGAAAAATTTAAAAAATACCAAAAGGGGTTTTCTTCTAGAACCCTACGAATGTGGATATCAGGACGGTTAATATCGCAATAATCCCCATAGTTCCAGCAATTAGACCATTAGTACTAACTCTAGAGCCTTCCTGCGTTACTTTCATACAAAATAGGTATCCAATTGACTCTATAATCGTCAGTACAATAAAGGCAAAGTGACCGCTATTGGTTGGATAAGCCCATGGATAATAGAAATATCCTGCTGCTGTACCGCCAAAAGTAGCAAGCCATGCCGCAATGTATGATAACGTAATAAGACCCCCCATGTGTTCTACACGACGGCCAATCATTCTTTCAACATCAGCACTACCTTCTCCGCTGGCTCCGCCAGTACCAAATCCTCTCGGGAGAGTCATCCGCGTTAATACACGTCAGAATCTTTAAAAATCTTTCTTATCTGAATGGCCTAGCACGAACTATATTTTTTGTATAAAAAAAGAAAAAAAGTGCTTGTACACTTTTGCCTATGGAATGGATCTACTGTACAATTTGCCTTCTAAGGCCATCTTGTACATTTCAGCGATGTAGGGGTTCTCACCTGGTGTTTCTGCGCCAAGTTCAATCAGTCTTGCATATACTCTTACGACATATGCTAGAGCGCCTATAAAGGCTACAACTACACCCATGTTGAACATCCAATGGTTTGGTACTGCAAAGATTTCCTCTACAAACCAGAAGTGCCACATCTCATTGATTCCAATTGTGAACATTGTAGCAAGGTAACCTAGGATGGTCATCTTCAAGCCGGTGTTCATCGAGTTGTTTGGACCTCTAAGAATTGGTACCCTCCTATCATAGATTGCGACCATACCCCAGCCCAATGGCAGAGCCACAAAGTGACTGTACAGCCACCAGTGTGCTGGTGTAAATGCACTATCTCTGATAGATGTTTGATGCAGAGAACCATCGACGAAGTTGTCTACTTCGACTGATGCTGCAACGGATCCCATAGCAATAATGATAAGCCAGATTTTCTTTAGTCGTTGAATCTCGACTTCTTTTGGTACTAATGCGGGCATCTGTGCCATAGTTATATTGTTTGTTTTTTCGAATATAAAGTAAGAGTTTAAAGAATGTTGGATTTACTACAAATTTTATAAAATTTTAATCTTTAATTGAGTATTTTTTCATAAAATGCTTTGAAAATAATTATAAAATTAATCATTCTAAAATGGTGTCTCATTGTTAATCATCAATGTTAATCAATGAGATTAAATTACTTACTAGGCGGTAAAGTAAAACATATAACGATGGATATCACCTTTTTGTTTAATTAAAGGGAAAATAATGGTCGATAAAAAACTTATGGTAATCGGATTAGGTGTCGTTTTAGCAATTGGAACACTTGGATTCAATTGGGTAGAGGTAATACTTCCAACTGCAGAGGCACACGGTGTTCAAGCACAACTACAGAGTCGTTTCATAAGAATTGAGGATGAAACATTCAACAGGCAATCTCTACAAACAGGTGAAATTCTTACCGTGCAGGGAAAATTGGTCAGTCTTATAGAGAGCGATATGAGAGGGTGGATTTCTATCTTCTCAGAATCAACCAATGCAGGTAACAGATGGGAGATTCAATCTAGAGACCCGCCAGGAAATGTTATTGATATCCCAGGCAATAGTGTATTATCTTATTCAATCTCTGCGAAGGCGCTAGAGCCAGGAGTATATCATGTACATACTCAGCTTAATATTGCTAATGTTGGTCCAGGACTTGGACCAGGTCAAACAGTTGTTGTTGATGGCGACTTCATTCTCAAACCAATCCCATATACAAATATCGCATACCAATCAATCATAATTGGTGTCGGATACGTAATCACCTTTGCGACTAGACCCTGGCAAGTAATTTAAATTTCCAACCTTCCTTTTCATTTTCGGAATTCCCAGTATAAGTCACATTAGTTTATGATTCTCATATTTTAAGAATCAAAATTTTATGTGGTAAGAAAACTAACTTAATGTACATGGTTATTAGTTTCAAGATTCTTAGTTTGGACATCAATCAGAGCTACTTTTTTGGAAGAGTCAAATTTGGCAATGAAGAATGCAAGATTAATGTACAAAATGAAAGAAGGGACAAAGTCCTAAAACTTCCGTATGGGTTTTCGCCCAAAAAAAAGCGTATGATTGTCAGATTTACGGGACGGAGACATTTTCGCTGAAGACTGTCTTCTCTACCAAGATGAATCTGAATGGGTAGAAATTGACTCAGATGAAATAACATACTTTATAGCTGATCATCAAGATCAGTTTGATACTCTTGAAATAACTGATAAATAGATTATAGAAAGGGCTTTATGGAATTCTAATCGAGGGATATCATGTTTTGGCCTGGAATGGGTGATCCTACAAAACGTAGAAAGACTTTGAGATTTCTAGTCATTACTGCAATTATTGGAATTTCAGTTGGTTTTACAAGTTTGGGAGTTCAACAATATCTTAACAGAGATAATCCTCTTAGAGTCTGTATTGATGACAGGGAAACCCCTTACAAAATTTCAGCTACTTTAGAATTGTACGTAAATAGTCAAAAGGTTGAAATCCCAGCCAATATAGGAATTGTCGAAGGGTGCACACACTCTCTTTACACTTTGTCCAGTGACGGAATAATATATGCTGAATGGGATGAAGAATACCAATTTGAGATAGGACACTTTTTCTGGACATGGACTACCTATGTTGATGACGGTTTTCCAATGAGGGAGATGGATCAGGGCAAGTCAAAAATTTTCGTTAATGGAAAAGAATCTCCACTCTTCATAAATGCTCCCTTGATAGATGGATACCATTACAAGGCAGAATTTATTTCAAAGGCCTATGACGAATCAAAGGACACAGATTTTTTGCCACCCGATGTTTAGTGTTTTTGAACTTTGAAAAATAGTGTTATCTAAGTGATATAGAAAATAATGAAAAGAAAGGGTTTACCAGTATTTTCCGTTATCTGGGATTAGACCAATGCCTTCTTTCTCAAAGTGTCGGTCTAATTCATCAACCCATTTCTCACGAGTGTCTTTGTATGACCATCCATGAACACGTAGCCAAAAAGAGATAAGTGCCAATAGGAAAATGGCAAACATCATAGTGCCAAAGATGTATGTCATTACATCGTAAAATAATGGGTCATAGTTTGGCCCTAGCTGACCTGTTACAGATGTGAGGATGTTGAGGAATATGCCCAAGATGGGAATCATTGTTTATGAAAACGATGTTTGTGCGATATATACATTTCTGCAATTCTAAAAAATGGTGAGATTAGGCTATGTAGATAATCCTAATAAAATAAGCGTGTGGTCTTTAGCTTAGCCTCTTCCCTGCGCAGCGTATTTGCCTGACCTTCCTTTAAGGAACAAGGCCCCAGCAATACCACCAAAGACTGCTGCAGCAATTGCCGTGGAACCAATTATACCAGTTGCATCAAGATATGGTGTGCCTGACCCGGTTCCGGGGAATTCGTTAGCAATTTCTACTCTAATTCTTGCAAGTTCAAGGGTTTGTTCAAGTGATAGAGGTTCACTAGTTGTTCCCCCAACATATTGGGCAAATGCAATTCCTGTCATTCCATAGTAACCGATTATATATATCGCGAACAGACTTGCCAAAAGTATTGTTTTATTCATTGTTTACCTGCTCAAATGAATCTCCCGAAGATATTTAACTTTTCTTTTTTTCCAAATTTGATTTTCCGTAGGATCAAGTAACGTTTAATTTCGTTCTCAAGCCACACAGAACATGGGACGTATACATAGCCATAGACATGGAAAATCTCATTCAACAAGACCTGTTACTACAAGTGCACCATGGATTTCCCAAAATCCAAAGCAAATCGAAGAGCTTGTAGTAAAATATGCAAAAGAGGAAATCCCCCCAAGTCTGATCGGAATTAAGCTTCGCGATCAACATGCAATTCCACTTGTAAAGCCAATTATAAAAAAGACAATCATTCAGATTTTAGAGGAAAACAATCTAAAACCAGAAATTCCCGAAGATTTAGACAACATTGTAAAAGAGGCTATTCGTTTACAAAAACATCTAAAAGCCAACAAGAAGGATTACCGAAATGTCAGATCTCTTGAGCTTATAGAAGCCAAAGTTCACAGACTGGATGTATATTACAAAAAAACGGGCCAACTCGACAAAAACTGGAAATATAAATCCGTTGTCGCTAAACTAGAGTGATGGAAAAGAATCTAGATCAATCACTTTCCTATTTTCATGATAAAATTTTTGATTGTATAAAATCAAACAAATCTATTTTTGTTCTAACTCATATTGATTGTGATGGTTTAAGCTCTGGCAGCATTATTACTAAAGCCCTAATTAGAGCAGGTGCAAAATGCACAGTAAGAACAGTAATAGAACTGAACAGATCTGTAATTTCCAATCTTCAAAAAAATGCTAGAGACTTAAACATCATAACCGATCTTGGGGGAGGATTTGCAAAAACTTTAGATGATAACCTTGGCGATAACTGGTTTGTATTAGATCATCATGAAATTTCAGAAGAAGAACATGATAATGAACAGGTGATTAATGCATGGAAGTATGGATTTGATGGAGGTAGAGAAATTTGTGCAGGGGGAATGGCTTATTTGGCCGCAATTTCTCTTGATGATAAAAACGTAGACCTTTCATCAATAGCTGTAGTTTCGGCACTTGGTGACAGACAGGATCAGGGTGAAAAAAAATCCTTTACAGGAAAAAATTATGAAATTGCAAAAACAGCAAAAAAAGAAGGATTACTTGAAATGGATTTAGATTTACTGGTTGTAGGACGTGAGACAAGACCAATTCCAGATTCTCTTGCATTTACCTCACAACCATTCATTGAAGGACTTACTTGGAATAGAGATGCCTGCCTTTCGTTGATAAATTCGGCTGGCATTAAACTGAAGGATGGGGGGAGATGGAGAGTTCCAGCCGAACTGAGTGAAGATGAAAAACGTATCCTCATTGAAGCACTAGCAAGGTACACATCGGGAAAAAATTCCACAGAAATAATGCAGGAGTTGATTGGATACACATATTCATTTCCAAGAGAGGATAAAAGGAGTTTTTTGCGAGATGGGCGTGATTTTGCCACTTTGCTAAACTCTTGTGGACGGATTGGTAAAGCAGGGGTTGGAATTGGAATTTGTATGGGAGACAGAAATAAAATGCTTCAAGAAGGAGAAAATATTCTTTCAAAATATAGAAAAATGATCAGAGAGTACATGAACATTTTAGGAAATGAGAGATGGAGAATTTCAGATAGAAAAAATTGTGTTATGGTAAATGGAGAAGGAGTGATCCCAGAAACTATGACAGGAACGATTTCTTCTCTCATTGCAGGTTCGCCCAAAAATTCTGGAAAAATTGTTATATTGAGAACAAATGGTGACGAGGGAACTATAAAGTTTTCATCAAGAAAATCAGCAGGATGCAACTCTGATGTGAATTTAAGTGAACTGATGAGACGAGGGGCAGAAAAATTTGATGGGGTTGGTGGAGGACATAATGCTGCTGCTGGTGCTAGAATAACTAAAGACAAATTGGATGAGTTCTTGGACTATTTAGAAGACAATGTCATTAACATGCAAAGTTCAAGTAACTCTTGACAACATTTCAAAGAAAAAGGCAGAAACATTAAGAAAAGCTCTTGAACCAGACAATGTTAATTTTCCAGAAAACTTGACTTTAGAACTAGAAAATTTTGATAACAAGGTTGTTTTTAATTTTCAGAGTCAGGGAGATATGAAAAAATTGATTGCTACGGTTGATGAGGTTTTAGAACATGTACAGGTTGCTTTAAAAGTGATTGACGGATGTTAGATCCAAAAATTCTCAGGGAAAATCCAGAGAAAATTCGAATGATGTTAAAAGACAGGGCTGTTGAGTTCGACCTTGATAAATTAATTAGATTAGACAAAAAGCGAAGAGAGTTGATTATTGAAACTGATCAACTTAGAAAGAAAAGAAATGATATATCAATTGAAATATCACGCAGAATAAAAGAAAAAGAAAATGTTGAAGATTTAGTAGCTGAAATAAAAAGTGATGGTCATAAGTTGATCGAGTTAGAAGCGGATCGAGATGAGATTGAAAAAGATTATGTCAGACTTGCTTACACAATTCCAAATCTCATTCATAAATCTGTTCCAATTGGGGATAGTAAAACTGAAAATAAAGAAATTAGGAGATGGGGGAAAATTCCTCAATTTGATTTTAAAATTCAAGATCACATAGACATTGTAGAGAATTTGGATTTAGTGGATTTGGAACGTGCCGCAAAGGTTTCGGGTGCACGATTCTACTATCTGAAAAATGAATTAGTTAGATTAAATCAAGCATTGATAAATTTCGCATTGGATTTTCTTGCTGAAAAAAATTATTCCCTTGTACAACCACCATTTCTAATCAAAAGAAAATCCATGGAAGGCGCAATTATTGCTGAAGATTTTGAAGATATGATTTACAAAATTCAAGATAAGGACCTCTATCTCATTGGAACATCAGAACATGCAATAGCAGCAATGCATACTGATGAAATTATTGAAGGAAAACATTTACCAATGAAATACGCGGGTGTGAGTCCTTGTTTTAGAAAAGAAGCTGGAGCACACGGAAAGGATCAAAAAGGAATCTTTAGAGTTCATCAGTTTGAAAAAGTTGAACTATTTGTTTTTTCCAGACCTGAAGAGTCTTGGAACGAGCATGAAAAAATGATCCAAATAGTTGAAGAGTTTTATCAAAAACTCGAAATTCCATACAAAGTCATCCTTCTTTCTAGTGAGGATATGGGAAAGATTTCAGCAAAAACCTATGATGTTGAAGCTTGGATGACAGGCCAGAACGCATATCGAGAAATTGTGTCTTGTTCTAACTGCCTTGATTATCAAGCACGAAGACTCAAAATCAGATTTAGAGATAAAACAAATGAAGAAACACAATATCTTCACACCCTTAATAGTACTCTCGTTGCTACCTCCAGAGTTTTAGTTTCGATAATGGAAAATTTTCAAACTAAGGATGGGCACATTGATATTCCAAAAGTGTTGCAAAGCTATACTGGAAAATCCATAATCTAATCACATACTCTTATATTTTGGATTCAAAGGTCGTTATTAATTGGCACGGAGAAAAACAAGAGTCAAGGATAAGTGGAGAGAAAAGAGATGGATTACTGTTCTTGCTCCAGACTCGTTTAACAACGTTCCATTAGCATACATACCAATTACGGATGATGAAAATGCAGTTGGTAGAGTTATTGAAGTCACTCTCTATGATATTCTCAAGGGCGATCAATCACAACATCAATACAAGATCTTCTTCCAAATAAATAAAATTCAAGGTGATAGTGCGACTACAATTTTCAAAAAATATGAATACGCAAAAGAGTTTTTGAGGAGTATTGTTAGACGTGGTTCATCCAAGATCAATTTCATAGTAGAGGCAAAAACAAAAGATGGTTTCATTTTCCGATTAAAGTTAATTATACTAACTCATAGACAACTTAATACATCGAGGAAACATGCTCTTAGACTTATAGCAAGAGACATTATCGATAAGACCATTCCACAAATGACCATTGACCAGTTTGTTCAGGCTACCTGTTACGGAAAGATAAATTCCGATATAATGGCAGCTACTAAAAAACTGATTAGGATTAGACATGTGGGATTTGAAAAGGTTAAACTTATCAGAACTGCAGAAAAAGAGATTGCCCTTCTTCAAGCATAAATAAATTTCAGAACTTCTTTATTATATTGCTCATGGAAGACAAAATTCAAGTGATTATTGATGTGATAGTTCACGCAACTGAAGATGTTACAAAATTTTTCAATATTTTTGATGAATTATTTGAAATTAAACGAGAAGAATTTTTTATTCAAAATCTTAAAGGTCATTTTGATAACGCAATAACTATTCTTCAAGTAAAACTAACAAAAAAGGATGCAAAAAAATTTGTAGATGATCTTGTCTCTAATTTGACAAATGAACAACGCCAAGAACTGCTTCAAAGTTTAGAGGAGCGAATTCATAATTCTACCTTTCATTTAAGATTAAATAAACAAAAACTAATTCTTCGGCAACTTGAATTGGGAGAGAAAGATCCTGTTAAAGTGAAAATCTTCACGCCGATTTATAAAAAAACAGATTCTACAAAAATTTACTCCACACTTTTGAAATTAGCCAACTAAATTGTATTAGAAATGGAGATAATTGCTAATTGGGAATAAGGAGATTAAAGCATCTCCAGCCTGTATAAATGGTTTTAAGACGCAGAGAAGATCAGGACCAAAATTTTTGACCCAAATTACAGGATGATTTTAAATATCAATTGTTGGGGGTTTGATTGTGCCAGATTACGATGTTATTGTAGCAGGTGGAGGACTAGCAGGAACTGTTGTGGCTCAATCTGTTGCATATTATTCAAATCAGGTGCTTTCAATTCTGGTAATTGATCGTAGTCCCAGCCATTTGCCAGGTCGAAAAAATATCTCAGGATGGATATGTGGCGATGCGGTAAGTAAAGAAGCTGTTGATTATATGACAGAACACATCAAAGTTCCATGGACTGAACCAGAAATTGAACACAAAGTTAAGGGAGTAATGGCATTTTCACCCAATAGAGAAACTTCAATTCCTTTTGATGGTGATGGCTACATGCTTAATAGACAAAAACTTCCCGAGTATCAAAATGAACGAGCAAGAAAAATGGGAGTTGATTTTGATTTTGAAGTGAATCTAACTGGTCTTCTTTATGATGATGGTCAAGTAATTGGAATTCAAGGAATTGATAACAAAAATAAGCAGCCCTACAAAAAAACAGCCAAGCTTGTAATTGACGCAACTGGCGTTACCTCAATGTTAAGAAATCAAATCAAAAACACAGATAAAATTGAGAGAAAGATAGATCGGAAAGATGTTGAATCGACTGGAAGACACATTATGTATTTTGAAAAAGGGGAAGATGATTTGTCCGAATTTGATCCTGATTATTGTATTATTCATTTAGATCAGGATATTGCTCCTGGTGGCTATGCTTGGGTTTTTCCAAAAGGGGATAACAAAGTAAACATTGGATTAGGTGTTGAAAAAACTAGTTTAGAAAAAAGAAACAAAAGACTTGGTAAAAACGATAATGTTTCTTCATTAATCAATGAATATGTTAAAAGAAATAGGGCAATAAAAAATCCAAGACTTTCAATGGATCAGGAGGACAAATACAATGTAACTGGTAATTTCCAAGTTTCTGTTAGAAGACAAAATGATTGTATGGTAGCAAATGGCTTCATGTTAGTTGGCGATTCTGCATGGATGCCAAAACCGCTTGATGCTGGAGGAATTGGTCCTGCTCTAATTGCTGGAACAATAATTGGAAAATGTGCAGTTGAGGCGATACAATCAGGAGACGTAACAGAAAAAGGGTTGTGGAAATACAATAAAGAATTCATTAACGAATATGGATACAAAACCGCAGGTCTTGAAGTTTTCAGAAGGTTAATTCAAACACTTTCAAATGATCAGATCGATTATGGAATAAAACATTTTTTGGGAAATCTTGATGTTGAAGCAATATCAAGAGGGGAGCATCCTGAGTTTAGTGGTCTTGGAAAGATAGGAATGATCATTAGAGGGGCTCTTAACAAAAAACTCGCTGAAGGTCTCAGATTTACTGCTCAACAAAACAAATGGTTAACAGAACATTATTATAATTATCCTGAAACTCCTGATGGATTTTACGACTGGCGTAAACAGTTGCACAAGGTATTAGATGAGTCTAATGCCAAGTTTCTTTTCTTTGAAAACTAAGACTTGTTTGTAAAATAGATTACAATTACAATTCAACGTTGATACAAGAAATTAGCTGCATCAGGTATGGTTGATTTTCAGTGTGCATTTGTGTTCTGATTTTTTCCGTCTATCAACAACTTTTCCACAGATCTCACAGGCAAAGAATCTTCCCAATAAAATACTATTATGATTAATACCTATAATGTTGATGGTGAATTTATAAGAAAGTTCTAAATTAAGCAAAAAATGAGATGGAAATATGACAAGTATTACAATTAATTCTGAAGAACTTTTCAATGATAATCAAAGTGAGCAAAGGAACCATTCCCTTACGAGCAGAAATGATTCCAGACCTTGAGATGGGTCCAAATCACCGTAGTATTAAAACATCCTAAACTTTTACAAAAAAATCTGATCAGTTTAATTATTCAAAATTCATTTTAACCTAGTATAAGATTGGAAAATATATTGTAATAATAGAAGAAATAATTAATGCTGAGGGATTGATTTTATCTAATCCATGAAGTGCCTTTCTATTTCACAACCCTTTGCAAATCTGATCGTGTCTGGAATGAAAACAATTGAGCTAAGATCCTGGAACACAAATTTTCGGGGGGAATTTTTGATTCATTCACCACTCAAGGTTAGATTAAATGATTACAAAAGATTAAAAATTTCAAAAAAACTTGCGACTGGAGCAATTATTGGTAAAGCCGAGATTTATGATGTTAAAAAATACAATTCGAAATTAGAAATCAAAATCGATTACAAAAAACATCTAGCTTCAAAGGAGTTTTTTGATATAAGGTACGGTTTTTTGTTGAAAAACACCAAGTCATTTAGAATACCAATTCCTT
The DNA here is from genome assembly GCA_022564515.1 of Nitrososphaerota archaeon. GTDB lineage: Archaea > Thermoproteota > Nitrososphaeria > Nitrososphaerales > Nitrosopumilaceae > DRGT01. Next base: position 21,657 of record JADFLH010000011.1, on the reverse strand, counting down.
ACAAAGGAAAACCTGGTTTTTTTGATGTCAAATTGCCAAAAAATAAGATCAAAAAAAGTGAACTAAGGATTGACATCATGGATGAAGAGTATCGATATCAATGGATTGGACGCCATTAACTTTCAAGTATCAGACTTGGAAAAAATTTACTAGTATATATAAAGTGGCTTTATAAAGACCTCGAAATGCCTAAAACAAAGCCCCTAGTTAGTATTGAAAACGTTGTGGCGTCAGCCTCAGTTGATCAAGAAATAAATCTTATTGATATAACCAAAAAGTTTCCAGACACTGAATACCACCCAGAACAGTTTCCTGGACTGGTATTTCGATTAAAGACCCCAAGAACGGCGACCCTAGTTTTTAGGACAGGTAAGATGGTTTGCACTGGAGCAAAATCAGAAGAGATGGCAATTAAAGCAGTTAGAACTGTTGTGCAAAAACTTCGAAAAGGTGGAATCAAAATTAAAAAAGATGCGGTTATCACTGTTCAAAATATCGTAGCTGCCATAAACCTTGGAGGAAAGATTCATCTTGAGAAGGCTGCAAGAACTTTGCCAAGAAGTATGTATGAGCCTGAACAATTTCCAGGGCTAATCCATAGAATGCTTGATCCAAAAACCGTGATCTTGATTTTTGCGTCAGGAAAACTTGTTTGTACTGGAGCAAAAAAAGAATCAGATGTTTACCGTTCTGTTCATAATCTTCACTCACTTTTAGAAGAAAAGGACCTTATGATGTACAATAATTAGATTCAAAGTTTTTTTAATTTCTGATTAAGAAGATTTTTCTTTAAAAACGTCGCTTCCCTCTAAATCTCGGTTTAATCAATAAATCTCTGAGAGTTTTTTCAGGTAACAAAGGATGTTAGAATCACAACATTTCTCATTCAAATTAAAGGCAATTTTATAATCTAAAGATTTATGAAGTTATTACCATTATTTTTTAAAACTAAATCTGACCGTGTTATCTTCGCTACCGTGTTCTGCTTTTAAAGTATAAGTTCCACTGTTTTCCCATCCAGGGCCTCCAGCTATGAGCAAAGTAGAAAATACTCCACTGGCTTTGATTTTCAAGTCTTCATCCCAAATCAGCTCACCACCAACATTTTCAATGGACAGGCTTATAGTATTACCAAAAGTTGTTTTTGATGTTCCTAAAATTGAAATAATGTCACCTTGGTCATATGATGATTGATCAGTATCCAGAGTTAATCCCGTGATGGTTTGTGTTGGTGTTGAAATACCTGGTCCTAAATCTATAATTCCACTTGCGCCAATTGCTACAACAATAATTAATGCAAGGACAGCTACACCTCCACCAATCAGGAGCTTTTTATTTTTGTAACCTGTTGGTTTTAATTCTAAAATTGTTTGTGTTGTAGTTTCTTGTTCAATTTTTTCCATCCGTTCTTTCTCAACAGAAGTTTCTTCTTGTGTTGGTTCGAGAGGGCGCTCAAGCTCAGGTTCTGGCTCAGGCGGTTTTAGATATTGTTCCACGAGTTTTGCCACATAATTTCTCTCATAGTTTGAAATTACTTCATTGTTTTCTGCTGCTCTTTTAATCTGCTGAAGAATTCTTTTTTCTCCAATCTCAGCATCTAGGAGCTTCTTTACATCGTCTATTATATTGTCAGGCATACTAGTCAGAATACTTGGATTGCTTTTTAAGCTCTATTGCTAATTTGTGAAAAATCTCATTCACGCTCACATCAACCAGATTTATGGTTGAGTTTTCCCTGACAATTTGATTCTCAAACTTTTCTTTAATGGCAAAAGATACTGATGACCAATGAAGAACGCCTTTAAGTTGTTCCTCCATCACGATGTTTGTAGTGGGAAAATTAACTGGTGAAAAGGCTACGCCGTTTGCCCATTGCATAGTAGGTATTGCCCCACCAGAAGTTCTACTTGAAAAAGCAATCTGCTTAACCCAGTCATCAAACTTGTATTCGATTATTTCGTGAATAACAAGTTTTTTCCATATTTCGATTGAAATATCCAAATCCAGATTAACTAATTTTAAGGATTGTAAATAGTTTTAACTTGACTGAATCTTCCTAGCCTGAATTATTACAGTTCTAAGATAGTCTCTAGCTGTTGAATCTGAAACTCCCATCTGTTTGGCTCGCTTGTATAAGTCGTGCTCCGTATGATTTTTCAAATAAAACCGTAAAAGACAATTTAGTCTGTGTGATCTTTTCTCATCACTCTTCATGTTTGAGTTTTGAAAATTGTATTAAAAAAGAAGCAGTATAATGATATAACCTTATCAAATGGAACTACTTTAGACGTAGACGTTTATCTAGTCGTCTTAATTCACGAAGATCGGTTATCTCAACTGCATTACTTCGTGTAACCATTTTTGATAGTTTTGGTTTTGCTTCTTTTCCTAGTTTCATCACTAGTTTATTATTGCTAGAAATACAAAGTATTAAATTCTCATCTTTTAGGTTTTTTGCAAGGTTTCTTGCTTCACTTAGTTTTTTTAGAATTCCCATAGAAGTTGGGATATTAAATGAGGGATCAATGAGGTTAATGGTTATTTTATTGTCTTTTGCAATTAAGCGTGCAGATTTTTTTCCATCTTCTTTTATCTCCATAGATCCGTTTTTGATACACTTTAACAGTTTAACAGGTAACTTTGTGTCCATGAGACTTGTTATCCTGCGGTTATTGTTATTTTTCCATTAACCTTTATTCGTCCTGTTGGAAAATATTTTCCATTAGAGTCTGCTCTATCTGCCTCAAAAGTAACATTGTCAAAATCATAGCTAATTGATGCGTTTTTGGTGGTCAATCTTTTTCAAAAACCTCTGCTAAGAGAGTTGCTCATTCGCCTTCTTGTGATTTCATGATCAGGTTAGATGGATACTCTATTAATAGAGATTTTTACAGCAAATCAAAAAATGGAATTATAGTTGAACTAAACTGAGATTTGGCAATACATAGCCTATCGGGTTAAACTTTAGTGATTGGTCATTAGCTCATTTTTGAAATAAAAATATAGGTGGATTGTGATAATTTACTGTATGAAAAAGGAGTATGTAATACGAAGTATTGATGCTTCACCTGATGGTTCACCCTACGTCGTAGTATCATTATCATCTACAAAAGAGGTGAAGGAGGGTATCAGCCCACAATCTCCTTTTAATCCTAAAGTAATGGGTTTTACGAACATGAACGATATGATGAAAGATCTAAACAAAATGTTTGGAGGTATGGGCGGTATGGCGGGTGGCGTTACAGCTATAAAGCTTGATATGCATGAATACAAACAAATGAATCTTTCAGTTGGAGACAAAGTCTTTTTGGAGCTTACAAAAGCTGAAAGTCTTGGAGTTTAGATTAAATTCTAATGTTTGGATTTTCTGTCTTTAGTTTTTTCCAATCTGCCAAGAAATTTTTCAGACCAATGTCAGTGAGTGGATGTTTTAGCATCTTTCCTAAAACAGATGGTGGTAATGTTACCACGTCTGCACCAATCTTTGCAGCTTCAACTACATGCACTGGATGTCTAACACTTGCAACAAGAATCTGAGTTCCAAAATTGTAATTAGAAAGGATTTGTTTAATTTCTCGAATCAAGTGTAGTCCATCTTCACCAATGTCATCTAGTCTGCCAATAAACGGACTAAGATATTTCGCGCCAGCCTTTGCTGCCAAAATTGCTTGATTTGGTGAGAAAACAAGCGTAACATTAACTGGAATTCCCTCAGCTGTCAAAGCTTTACATGCTTTAAGACCATCAGCAGTCATTGGGTATTTTACAACTACATTGTCCCCATACTTGTGAAGTCTACGACCTTCTTCTAGCATTACATCATATTCCGTAGCCACAACTTCAAGACTAACATCACCATTGATTATACTAACAATCTCTTTCATTGTTTTGTGCGGATCACCCCCTTCTTTAGATAGAAGAGTAGGATTTGTTGTAATACCATCAAGTAATCCCATATCATTATACATCCTGATTGATTCAAGATTAGCAGTGTCTAGGAATATTTTCATTACTTTTTACTCCTTATCGCTTTCACACTCTTTGCTATATTAATAGATGATATTCCATGCTTTTCAAGCAAAAGCGGAATTTCTTTGTCTCTGCATGATTCTCCAAACATGTCCTGTACTCCAATCCTCTTGATTGGAACAGGGTAGTGTTCTGAAACGACTTCGGCAACTGCAGAACCCATTCCACCCATAATGTTGTGTTCTTCACATGTTATGATTGCGCCAGTTTCCCGAGCAGCCTTTTCAAGTAGGTCTATATCAATTGGTTTTATTGAAAATATATCAATTACTCTGCAAGAGATTCCTTCCTGCTTTAATGATTCAGCTGCCTCTAATGCCATATTTACTGTTATTCCACAGGATGCAATTGTACAATCAGAACCGTCTACTAGTGTAATTCCTTTTCCAATTTCAAACTCTTGTGAATCTTCATGAACGATTGGTGTCTTACTGCGAGCCATCCTCATATAGAATGGGCCATACTTTTGTGAAATGATCCACGTAAGATTATTTACCGTCACTGTGTCAGCTGGAATCAAAACTTTCATGTTTGGAATTGCACGTATTATTGCAATATCTTCAATTTGTTGGTGTGATCCTCCATCTGCACCAACAGTTAATCCCCCATGGGACACCACGAGTTTTACATTTAGTCCCATTTTGTCACCTCTAGAGGGATATGCAATTGCGTTTCTTATCTGATCTACAACTCTGCCTGGGACAAAAATTGCATATGTGCTTGCAAATGCGACTTTTCCCTCTATTGCGAGTCCTGCAGCTACTGAGACCAGATCAGCTTCTGCGATTCCAACATTAAAGAATCTATTAGGAAATTCTTTTCCAAATGCCGCCGTTTTTAGTGAATCGGTAGTGTCTGCTCCTAAAACAACAACATTTGGATTTTCTTTTCCAATTTCAATGAGGGTTTTTCCGTATTCTGTTCTCATATCGGTTAGTTTTTGCTCTACGGTTGTCAAATGTATCGTGTCTCCTTTGCCATTCTAATTAGTTGATTCTTTTTGTCACCAACTAAATGCAAATCAATCCATTTGTTGACAAGCTCAATTCCACCAAGCTCATAAGCTTTTTGCAGAAGAGCTCGTCTTCTTTCTTGTAAAATAACTAGTCGAAATTGTCTAATCACACCTCTAACATCATTCTGACCAATTATTGCACTTCCGCCAACAAAAGCTCGCGCCCCATCATTGTAACAGGTCCCTACATTATCCAATACTACACCACCGTCAGCCTCGATATAGCCTTTGAATTTATGTTCATTTAAGATCTTAACAACTCTTGCCATTTTCTCGTGTGTAGACTCAATGTATTTTTGACCTGATTTTCCTGGAATGACTGACATAACAATTAACTGATCAATCGTTTGTAAGAACTTGAATGACCATTCTGGAAGTTCTGTATCAGGATTAATTGCAAGACCAATACCAACTTGGTTTTGTTTTAGTTTGTCATGAATTTCCCCAAAGCTTGACTCATCACAGACCTCAGTATGAACTGTAATAATGTCACTTCCAGCATCCAAGTAATCTTGTATGTGTATTACTGGTTCGTTAATCATTAAATGAGCATCAAAAGGGATAACTGTAAGTGGCCTTAGCTCTTTGATTTTATTATGATCAAATGTTGTGTTTGGCACGAATTGACCATCCATCACGTCAAGATGTATGTAATCGGCTCGTCCATGAACACATCGTTTTACCTCGTTTTCTAAATTTGTCATATCACCTGCGATAATAGATGGCGCGATCATGAACTGGCTGTCAAGTTCTAGATCTATTATTGGTGCGATATCAGGATCAGGAGCCAGTCCATGCCATTTTGGATTATCCTCCATGTGTTCAACGCCTTTTCCTTTGATCGTTCTTGCGATGATAATGGAAGGCAAGCCTTTAGTTGAGGTTGCTTTTGAGAAAGCGTCATTGAGTTGTTCAATTCTATGACCGTCAATCTCAATTACATTCCAACCAAATGAACGCCACTTGTCACCTGTCTTCCATCGTGAAGCATCCCTCCACATCTCAGAAAGATCATCACCAATTAGCTCTTCATCAAGTGGCATTATTTTTTCTGTGTAAGAATCTTGTTGAATGAAATTTCTATCTAGGATTGCAGTAAGGTTATCAATTTTGTATTTTGCTGCTGTCATTGCTGCTTCCCAAACTTGACCTTCATCTAATTCACCATCTCCGATAATTGTATAGATATGATGGTTTTTGTTATCAATTTTTGCCGCCAACGCTAGTCCTACAGAAAATGATAAGCCTATTCCCAAAGATCCACCACAGAATTCTACGCCAGGACATCTCAAATCTGGATGACCTTGTAATCTACTTCCAAACTTTCTTAAGGTTTCAATTTCGGATTCCTCAATAAAACCAGCCACTGCTAAGTTAGAAAAAAGACCGGGGGATGCATGTCCTTTAGATAAAACAAGTCTATCACGATCTTCCCATAGTGGATTTTTTGGATCATAATGCAAAAAATTGTTAAACAAAACTCCCATTATCTCAGCCATAGAAAATGAACCGCCGGGATGGCCAGACCTCGCGATCGTGATGCCTCTGATAACTAATTTTCGAGTCTTGCGTACGTGCTTTTTTATTTGGTAATAATTCAGACCCATCTTATCATCTTTTCCTTGAAGAATTAATAAAAATCTACTTCTGAAAATTTTAATCTGATCGGAGACTACCTAAAGTATGGATTTGCAAGGAATAGTACCACTTGTCTTGTATGATGACCAGTGTTATCTTTGCATAAAATTTGCAAAAATTGTAAACTTTCTTGCAAGAAGAAAACTTTCACTTGTTGGTCATTATTCGCTGTTTGGAGAAAAACTAAGATCTGAAATTTTAGATTCAAGTGCTCTTGAAATGTTTTGGTTTGTTGACGGAAAGACAGCTTATGGAGGAAGAGCGGCACTAGTACCATTGTTCAAAACCATCTTATCTTCTAAAGGAAGGAAGAAAGGGACAACGCCGGTGGTAGAAACCTGTGATGTTGGATGCAAGACAGCAAAGGCAGTGTTTATACGCTCTGCAAGTTTACTCACAAACAGTAAGAAGATCAAGTTATATTCATAGTGCATTTCCGTAAATATTAGAAACTAATTAAATATGATTAGTATTGAAACCCATAAGAGTCATTCAGATAGGTTTTGGAAGTTTGGGAATTGAAATTTTTAAAATTCTAAGAAAAAATAAAAAATTCAAAATTATAGGAGTGGTTGATTCTGACAAGACCAAGATAGGCAAAGATTGTGGAATTTTAACAAAGAAAACAAAAAGTGGACACAGGATTGTACGGAAAATAAACGAGATAAAATCAAAACCAGATATTGTAATTCATGTCACAACTTCGAAAATTGAGCAAGCATACAATCAGATTTCTGAGATTGCTAAAAAAAGAGTTTCAGTAATTTCCACTTGTGAGGAACTAGTTTATCCATATAGAAAACACAAAAAATTTGCAGAGAAATTTGATCGTCTTGCAAAAAAATATCAGATTGTAATTTTAGGTGTAGGAGTAAACCCAGGATTCTTGATGGATTCAATGGTTCTGATGTTATCTAGTCTTTGTAACCAAATAGACAAAATTTCAGTTTCTCGTATTGTAAATCTAGGAAAAAGAAGAAGGGCGTTACAAAATAAGATGTGTGTTGGAAAAACCTATTCTGAATTTAAGAAAATTCGAAATAAAGTAGGCCATATTGGACTTGAAGAATCAGCAAGAATGATAACAGATTCCTTGAACTTAAAGCTGAATTTCTCCAGTACAATTAAACCGTTTATAGCAAAAAGTACTATTCATTCAAATGGTATAGTTGTCAAACGTGGAAGAGTTTCTGGAATAAGACAGGTTTTAGTTGGAAAAACAAAAAACTTTGAATTTTTAAAAATGAAACTTTTCATGTATGTTGGAGCAAAAGAATACGACCTAATTGATATCAAAGGGATTCCTCCAGTTCATTTGAAAACAAAAGGTGTTAATGGTGATCAATCCACCATAGGGTTGTTAACAAACTACATTCCAATTGTTTTACAATTAAAACCTGGTTTGCAAACTGTCAACAAGTTAACTATTCCAAAGTTTTTTAATTAATTTGAAAGTTGTAAACTCTTGAAACAGTAGCTGATGTTTATTCTAGCATGATAAAATCAGATCTATATATAAAAACTAAGAAATATAAGATCTTTGTACAAATGACTTGTAGGGGAATTTGTGAAAGATACAGGGCAGAAAAAAATAGATATCAGATAGGAATTAAACGATGTAGTTTCTGTGATATGTATCTACAATGTCAAGAGATAAGCTGTCCTTGTTGTGGAACTCAACTTAGAACAAAACGTAAATCAAAATTACGTCTGCAAAATTTGAAACTTTAATTTTTTGAATTTATGCCCAAACAATCTCCTTTTTTACAATCGGGGCAAGTATCTTCTACAGAGCTACTATTACAACCACATAGGCAGGAACATGGTTTCATAATTCGTTGTAGTTATTTCTAATACATACCCTTTACTGAATTGAAAAGTCAAAATCTAGTATCCTCTACTGTTTCTGTCTGGTTTGTCCACATTCGGATTTCTAAATCCATGTTTTTCCATCATGTGGTTTAAGAATCTATTATCATTTTCAAATTGTTCACCACAAATAGTACACCTAGACATACTCATAATCCGATGATTTGTTTTTTAAAATTTTATTTTGATTAAAAATGCCAGCACTGAAGCTTCCCAAGAGCTCTCGCACCTTAGTAACACAACAGCGACGTCAGGTTTGACTTCCAAGTTCGGAATGGGATTGGGTCGCACCCTAACGCTATGACCGGCTTGAACATTATTTTGTTGATGTTATCTATTAACCTAACTCAATTTGGTCTTCAATTTTGCCCAAAGAGGTATAAAGCATAGATAAACCGTGTATCATCATGACACATCGTGTTGCAGTGCTTGACAAGGAACTTTGTCAGCCAAAAAAATGTGGTTTGGAGTGTATCAAATACTGTCCAGTGAACAAGTCTGGTGCAGATTGCATAATTCTAAATGAGCAGATAAAAAAGGCCCAGATTGATGAGGATATTTGCAACGGATGCGGAATTTGTGTTAAGGTGTGTCCTTTTGATGCAATTACAATTGTTAATCTTGCCACTGAACTTGGGGCAGAAAAGATTCATCAATATGGTCTAAATTCATTTAGACTCTATAGACTGCCGACCCCAAAAAAAGGAGAAGTTGTTGGCCTCCTTGGAAGAAACGGCATAGGGAAAAGCACTGTTATCAATATTCTATCTGGAAATATTAAACCAAATCTAGGAAAATATGATAACCCGCCAGACTGGGATGAAATTTTAAAATTCTATTCTGGGACAGAATTAAAATCTCATTTTGAACAAATAAAAGATAATCAAATTAAAACATCAATAAAACCACAGCAGGTATCCCAAGTTGCTCAGGCATTTGATGGAACTGGGAAAGAATTGTTGGAAAAATTTGATGAAAGAGGAGTTTCAAACCAACTAATCAAAGAATTGGGACTTGAAAACTCTGTTGACCGGGGATTAAAGGAGCTTAGTGGAGGAGAACTTCAAAGACTAGCAGTTGCTGTTGCAGTATCAAAGGATGCTGATTTTTACTTTTTTGATGAACCGTCTTCATACAACGATGTTTTTCAAAGAATTAAAGTAGCCAGAACTATTCAAAATCTCTCTAAAATTGGAAAAACGGTAATGGTCGTTGAACATGACTTGACATTTCTTGATTTTCTAAGTGACTACATTGAGGTATTGTATGGTGAGGCAATAGCTTATGGTATTGTTTCTAGTGTGATGTCAACCAAGGTAGGAATAAACGTGTTTTTGGATGGATACTTGCCAAGTGAAAATGTTAGATTTCGAGATAAAAAATTTACATTTGATGCTTCTGCATCCACAGATGAATTTCAAGAGGAAAATGAAGTAATAACATATCCAGCTCTTGAGAAAAAATATCCATCATTTTCTGTTACAATAGAAGCAGGCAGAGTTAGAAAAGGCGAAGTTGTTGGAATTATGGGAGCAAACGCGTTGGGAAAAACAACTATGATGAAAATGATTGCTGGAGTTGAAAAACCTGATTCTGGCAATATAGACAAGAAGGTGAAGATTGCATACAAACCGCAATATCTTCAAAATGAGGCGGAGGTCGAAGTAGTTTCTGTATTAGATGAAGCAAACGAGAATCCAATTGAGGGGAGTCAAGAAGAAGAACAAATTGTACAGCCACTTAAAATAAAAAAACTCTACAACAAATCGATAAAGAATCTCTCTGGAGGGGAATTGCAAAAGGTTGCAATAGTTTCTTGTCTATTACAAAAGGTTGATCTTTATGCTCTTGATGAACCATCAGCATTTTTAGATGTAGAAGATAGAATTGCAGTAGCAAAATTTCTTCAAAAATTTGTACGCTCATATGGCAAATCTGCAATTGTAATTGATCATGATTTACAACTAATGGATTTAATTTCAGATACCATGATTATGTTCGAAGGAATATCGGGAATTGAAGGACACGCAACATCACCGCTTTCAAAATCGGATGCCATGAATAGATTTTTGAGATCACTTGATATCACATTTAGACGAGATGAAAAGAGCCTCAGGCCCAGAATCAACAAGCTTGACAGCAGGTTAGATAAACAGCAAAAGGAGACTGGAAATTTCTACTACAAATAAAATTGATACGTCTAGATTAATTTGATGTCTGAAGACCAAGTTAGAGGAAGTAGTAATATTTGGTATGTCTTACCTATATTTCTCAGCATTTTGGCGGATTGATCACTTTTTTGTGCTTCGATATGATGATCCATCAAAAACAAATAATTGTTTGTGGTTGGGAATCATTTTGTTTGTAAGTTATGTTGGATATTATGCAGTGTTTTCAGTAATGATTGAAATGTTTGAATATTCTTGATTTTAATATTTTGAGGAATCAGAATTTGAAAAAATAAAGTGAAAAGAGTTCTCTTTAAATGACTTTGAAAGTCACATATTATGTTGTCTACAGAATCGGTCAAAAATCTTGTTCCAGAATTTTTTGATAAAACAGCAGTTACATATGACAAGGTTGTTTTATGGTCAACATTTGGCAAGGATCGATATTGGAAAAAAGAAATTCTAAAACAAATTCCTAAAGGAAGGTTGGTCTTAGATCTAGCCTGTGGGACAGGAATTTTAACAAGAAAAATTTCAAAAAAATTCCCAAACGCAAAGATAGTAGGGATCGATATTACATCAAGTTATCTAAAGATGGCAAAGAGAAATTCAAAATTGTTTCCAAACATCTCGTTTGTACATCAAGACGCAGAAGCCCTAAATCTTGGCTTGAAATTTGATTGTATTACCTCATCATACATTCCAAAATACTGCAATCCAGAGGTTCTTGTAAAAAACTGTGTCGCTCATCTTAACTCAGGAGGAAAAATTATCTTTCATGATTTTACCTATCCAAAAAATATTCTTGTGCGAATGCTATGGAATGTTTATTTTATTTTGCTTAATTGTGTAGGCTATTTTATACCCAGTTGGAGAAAAGCTTTTTCCGAACTTCCTAAATTAATAAGAACCTCTACTTGGGTGAGTGATTACGCTAACACAATGAAAAGAAACGGTCTTCAAGTGAGGGAACAGTCACTTACATTGGACTCATCTGCTATTTTGATAGGGACCAAAAATTACTAGTGTTTTTTCAAATTAAAAATTCAATTGTAAAATCTTAAAATAAAAAAAATCACAGTTCCGCAAATTACTCCAAAGGTAATCATTTTCAGTGTATTCTCTTTTTTATTTATTTGACTAATAATTCCAAAACTTCTCTTAAGTTCTTTATATTTTCTTGAGGTAATTATTAAAGAGTAAGTAATTAGTGCCGATGCTATAGAAAGGATTAAAGCTTCTATGGATATGGAGTTTGTCTGGATTGCAGAGCCTGCAAAAACAGGTAATACTCCCCATGAAAATATTGTTGATATATTATTGTGAAACTTGCCTCCAAACAATTCTAAGTTATATGCAAAAAGAAAAAATCCTCCAGCAATTCCAATTGGAAATAAAAGAGGCGAGTCCAAAAATGCATAGTACAAACCTATTGTAAATGCTATCCCTAAGGAAATCATTGAAATGGTCCAAAGTTTTTTTTTCGGTAAATTTCCCCAAGGTTTAGTTTTTCCTCCAACTGCATCAAGGCAATGAGCCGCCACTCCGATTGATAAAAAATAAATTAAACAGATTACCGCCAGTCGATCTAATTCAAAGCTGCCGGAAAGCGAACCCCATGCAGCAAAAGATGTGACTACACCAGTATATGGTAGAAATAGAATTCCTATACTAATCCTAAAGTTTCGTGGACCAAATTTTGGAACGAACCATTCAGAAGTTCTATCCCTTTCCACAATAATTTATTTGGCATTATCACTTATATGATATCCAGTTGTGTATATGTCAAAAACTAGATTATTTTATAGTAAAAAAAGGAGTTTAGCTCATGAATCGTTATAGGAAATTTATCAAAAAAGGAGTAAATGAACCTATCTCTAAAGTTCCATTTCACACAAAGGCGCCTATCAAACGCTTATCCATGTTAAGCAAAAAACTAATTCCAGAATCCAATACGCATATAGCTGTCCATCTTATTAATTCAAATCAAAAAAAATTTGCTGAATATAGCTTGTTGCATAAACACAACCACGACGAAATTAATCTTATACTCTCTGAGGATGGAAAATTAAAATATGAAATACAACTTGATGATGAAATTTACAAAGTATCTTCGCCATCTACAATATTCATTCCAAAAGGAATTAAACATAAGGCCAAAGTAATATCTGGACGCGGAATTTTTGTATGCATAATTCTATCAGGTAATTACAAATCATCTTAAATATCCATGTGAAATTCTATTACAAGAATTGACACGAATGCTAAAGAAGGCACTTGAAGGAATACTCTCTGAAAAAGAAAGTGAAGAATTGTTCTCAGCATTTGATCAAGTTGGAGATATTATTGTGATTAGAATTCCAGACTCGCTTTTATCAAAGAAAAAAATTATTGGAGAGACGATTCTGGAACGAGTAAGTACCGCAAAATCGGTTTTTTATCAGTCATCTGATGTAGAAGGAGATTTTCGAACTCGTTCCTTAGAACTTGTGGCAGGAATGGACAGAACAGAAACAGAGTACAAAGAATATGGTTGTCGTTTTGCTGTGGATGTTGAAAAAGTCTTTTTCTCACCTAGATTGTCTACGGAGCGCGAAAGAATTGCCAATCTTGTACAAGATGGAGAGATTGTTGTTAACATGTTTGGAGGTGTTGGAATGTTCTCAATTCTGATTGCAAAAAACAAAAAATGTACAGTATATAATATAGACATTAATGCAATTGCCTCAAAATTGTGTGAAAAAAACATCAATCTAAACAAACTTGTTGGAGAAGTGGTTTGTATCAACGGTGATGCAGCTAAAATAATAAAAGAGAGACTAGAAAACAAAGGTGATAGGACTCTAATGCTTCTTCCAGAGAGATCGGATGAGTTTTTAGAGTCAGCTATCTTAGCTACCAGAAATAATGGAATTATTCATTATTATTCTCACATCCATGCAGACAAAAAACAAGATGCGCCTAAACTTTCAGAACAACACTATCTTGAATTGACAAAGGTGAAATCAGAAATTCTTAATTCAAAAATTGTAAGGGCTGTTGGGCCTAGATATTATCAAACAGTGGTTGATGTAAAAATTACAAAATAAGAATTATTTCTCATCATCATCTGTAATGATGGAAGATGGTGAAGCTTTGGATGTTGCCATAGTATAGCCAATCCAAGATACCATTCCTAGTACTCCACCAATTATTACCAAAACAGACAATTGTAAAACAACACCACTCCATTCAGATAACATTAGGAGATAGGCATAGACAAAAAATGCGCCTAAGCATAAAATGAAAATTGATATTCCTATTCCACTGCGTTTATCCATTGCGCTACAAGTTTGAGGTGAGTTATTTATCTTTTTGAACTAATTATTAAATTCAATCGCCATAAGATAGGCATCTTCACCATCACGATAGTATACATTCAGCCTTTGTATAATAATAAATCCCATCTCCTCATACAATCTAACAGCATCGGTATTGCTACATCTAACTTCAAGATGTAGCTCTTCACATTTCCTTGATTTTACACCGATAAGTACTTCCTCAACTAAGCCTCTACCAATTCCTTTTCTTCTTTGTTCATTTAGAACTGCTACTGACACAACGTGTCCCTTTTTAACAAAGCCTAATTTTTTAAAATTTGAAAATCCATGTTCGGTTTTGCACATAATGTACCCTATGAGTTTTCCGCCAATTTCAGCAACAAGAAATGCCTCTGGTAATTCTGCCAGTAAACTCTCGTAAAAGTAATCAGAGTAATGTTCTGGTAATGTTTTCAAATTAATCTCCATTATTGGAATAAGATCAGCTGTCTCTGCCCTTCTTACTATACATTCTCCAATCTGTCTAAGGATTACCTGCACAATATGAAGTGACGCTGATGAATATTTAATGTTAAACCGTAAAATCAATAAATGGAGAAACTTTTGTATCATTTACCGTGAGTGAGCCAACACAAGAGGAAGTAATCTCCATTGTTTCTTCAATTTTTGACGTAAGTACAATGGACCTAACCCTTGATTCCCTCCACTTCAAAATAGAAGACGAGCAATTCAAATCAAAGTTTGTTCAGTTAGCACAAAAACTGGAAAGTCTTGAACTGGTTTGCAGACTTGAACAGATACCTGATGGGTTATACGTTCGAGTTTGGAAATTTCCTCCCAAGAAAAAAAGCTGGTGGAAAGGCTCTTCGTGGACGCCACGAATTTTGTTTTTGGTGGTTATTGGTTTTGTAATGATAGATGGTTATTTCAGAACAGTCGATTCTAACACAGTTATTAACATTGGAGATCCGCTTGAAATGGCGGGCATCTATACATTATCACTTTTAGGAATTTTGGGAGTGCATGAATCAGGTCACCTAGTTGCTGCAAAATTTCACAAGCTAAAAACCACTTGGCCGTATTTTATTCCTGGCATTCCATATTTCGGAATTCCAACATTTGGTGCGTTTATCCAGGCAAAAGGACTTACAATCAATCGAGAAATTTTGTATGACGTTGCAATAGCTGGTCCAATTGCTGGCTTGATAATAACTGTTATTGTCTCTATGTATGGTGCATATACTGCACCTGTAATTGATAGTGAAATTATCGAGGGACTCTCTGAAAATGTTAGGTTGATTGAATGGGAGAGAGGAGAACCACTTTTGATGACAATGACTCTGTTAATGTTTGGAAAAGGAGGAGATGGTCAAGAAGTATTAATGACTCCACTTTTGTTTGCTGCATGGCTTGGATTTTTAATTACGTTTTTGAATTTACTTCCAGCTTGGCAACTAGATGGCGGGCATATGGCAAGAACCCTGTTTGGAAAAAAATGGCACAAATATGCAACTTATGCAAGTATGGCTATACTTGTATTGCTTGGATATTGGCTTATGGCAATGCTAATCTTATTGTTAAGCTCTCGTAGCCCAGGTGCACAACCTCTTGACGATTATTCACCATTATCAAAAAACAGAAAACTTCTTTACATTCTTGTTATTGTTCTCGCAATCTTATGTGCACCAATTTCTCCAATGGGATTATTTTAGTAATAAACGGGCACCATCTGAAACAACTAGTACCTTTTGCCTTGGACCTTGGGTTTTGAGAATGTAATCCATTACGCGTTTTGCACTATCCAATGAAATCATGTTTAGTTTTTTTGTATAAAATTCTGGAAGAATGGAAACAAGTGCAATCTGAAATTTCTTTTGGATTTCAGTCAAGAACAAAAGATCTTCCATTCCATCAACATATTTGGTTGGATTTTTTAGTCGTTCTAAACTGAACCGTCCTTCAATAAAATTTTGAAGTGCTTGTGATCCAGTACCATTTTTACATTCTGCAAGCAAAACTGCAAGGCCATCATTTTTTATCGCCGAACTACAGTTCCACAAAGACGACAGTGATTTTCCAAGTGAATTATTACTAGCATTTTTGCCAGTGCTAATAACCATGGTTTTGTGCTGACCAACCTCTTTTATGGCAAATCCCTCAAAGGACTTTGAAATAGAAATGGTAGATGCTGGGTGACCTACCTCCAAATCCACAACACCTTTAGAATTTGCTACTATCTCAATTCCTTGAATTTCAAAATTATCTGCAAATTTTTTTGCTTCCTGTATTGTTTCTCCTATATGACCTGGCGATGGAATGTTTTCCTTTCTTTTTGAGTAGGCAGATAACATTTGATCTTTACCAAATTTTTTGATTAGTCTGGTGGCGATTGTTTCAAATCCAAACAAGCCATCAAACTCCATTTCTCCAATAAAGACAAGATTTGGATTAGAAAGATCAGAATCTCCAAATTCTGAAATACTACTTCCCTCTGGAAGTCCTTGTTTTAGTATATTGATAATGTGTTTGTCTGCCAAAATTTGTGGAAATGGTTTTGACTTTTGTTCGCACATCAAAAACAATGTAGAAAGAACCTTTCGGTTTGCCCTTGAATCATGCAATACAACAATCTCGTTTGGTTTTGAAGTAACTATGGGATCAAGTTTTTCTTGAATTGTAGAATCCTCCAGTATTTTGCCTTCTGAATCGATGTTTTGGTCTAGATTTTCGGCATGAATATCAAGTACAACGTCAGTTATTCCATAATTCAACCATATTTCTGGCACAGTTGAACCACAATACAAACCAAAATAAATCCAGTGTGGTAAATTTTGGTATGGAGTTTGTAAAAGAGTTTGCAACCTTTTTGCATGAAAAAGGGGCAATCAAATTTGGTGATTTTACTCTTACAAGTGGAAAGAAGAGCTCTTACTATGTTGATTTAAGAATAGTTCCCAGTTTTCCCCACCAATTTAGAAAGATGATAAAACAGTTACAAAACATTATTTCTGAAAAGATTGGTCTTGAAAATTTTGATTATCTAGTCTCAGTTCCTACTAGCGGTCTTGTAATTGCATCGGCATTAGCCACTGAAACAGTAAAACCTCTAATTTACGTAAGAAACAAACCAAAAGATTATGGAACATCAAAATTAATTGAAGGGAGTTTTGAACAAGGAAAAAAAGCCTTGATGATTGATGATGTGGCAACAACTGGTGGTTCTGTTGTTAATGCAATAAAATCACTCAAAGAAGCTGGAATTGTCATATCGGATGCATTTGTAATTATTAACAGAATGGAATGTGCATCTGAAGCTTTAGAAGCTGAAGGAGTCAAAATACATAATTTAACTGATATTTTGGAAATTACCAACTCGCTTTACGACCAAAATTTGATTTCTAATGACGTTTTAGAGAACGTCAAAAATCAGATCAGTTAAGTTTTGGCAGCTCAGACAAATGCCTTTACATCATTTTTCAGATATAACTCTGATTCTTCATTGCAGCCAGCAAAACTTTCTCATTACTTACTTTAAAACTAATTGAAATCCAGTGGGCCCGAAGGGCTTCGATCCCTTGGCTCACCGGTTATGAGCCGGTTACTCTACCAAGCTGAGTTACGGGCCCCACGAAAAAAGGTTATGTCCTAAGTATAAAATGTTATAGAGATTAACAATAAGCTTCTAGACAACTATCAAGTAACAAGTTTTGTGCAGAAATTGATGAATCGGCAACGTGAATTAGCTTTTCAGAATTAGTTTTTGATTTTTCCAATATGTTTTTCCAAGCTGCTGCATGTCTTATGTCAGCTTCTGTATGTAGTTTGAAATATTCTGTTGCCTCTTCACTGGAAATTCCATAAAATTCTGCTAATCCATCTAATTTTACTTGGCTAATCTTTGGAATTTCCTTTTCAAATGCATACATGGCACACACACCACCCTCAAATGTATTCATCAGGGAGGAAAGTTGTGAAACAGCTGACCTAGTTTTTTCAAGACCTTGATATTTTTCTAATTCTGCTTCCGGTATTCCGAGTGCCTCTGCAAATTTCATCCATAGCTTAATGTGGGAAGATTCTTCTTGTTGATTTGATACAATCTCATTTACAAAAGATTCGGGAGCTTTTTGAATTATTGGTGACATGAATGATGGAACAGCTTTTACAAGTTGAAAATATTCTTTTGAATATCCAGATAGTGATTCTAATGATAATTTCCCATCAGACCACATTTGATAAAATTTGTGTTTTAACAAACTTCTTTCTTCGATCATTTCATCAATTCTCTTAATCAAGTAATTCATGTGTCTAATCCATTTGAGCTAATAAAAAAATCTTTATCGTTCAAAACGATTTTAAGGACAAAATAACCCGATGCAGAAAGGCTCCAGTGGTGTAGACCGGTCAAGCATACCGCCCTTTCAAGGCGGTGATCCCGGGTTCAAATTCTCAAAAGATGAAATTCCCGGCTGGAGCATCAAGATTTAATTACTAATCTTAAAGAGTTTTCACGAGGCAGTTTTGGAAGGGAAAAACATTGAGATAAATCCGCTGCTAAAGACGTATGGCAAGTATATCACAAAAATTAATCAGGCTCTCGAGGCAGAACTTGGACTTTTCAATGATTCTGAGTTTATAGAACCCCTCAAATATGCGCTTGAAGGCGGGAAAAGAATTAGACCCATAATTTTGCTTCTTTCTGCTGAAAGTGTTGGCAAGGTTGATGAGAACACCTATTCTGCAGCTTGTGCAGTTGAGTTTTTGCACACAGAATCTGTAATACATGATGATATTATTGATGAAGAGATTTTCAGACGACGAAAGGATCCTTTTCACATAAAGTATGGTTACAATACAGCAATTCTTACAGGAGATTTTGTTTTAGGATTAATTCTTAACATATCGTCCCGATTAAACAATCCAAGAATTACAAAAGACTTGGCGACTACTGCAATGTTAATGAGCGAAGGTGAAATTATTGAAGGAAGGCTTGGAACAAGTGAGGACGTTACCTTTGATGACTATCTCAGAGTCATAGAATACAAAACCTCTACTGCTTTTGAGGTAGCTGCAAGACTTGGAGCCGTAATGGGTGGTGGAACAGAAAAGCAAATTGAAGCCTTAACAGAGTACGGAAAAAATATTGGAATTGCCTATCAGATTAAAGATGATCTTTGGGATTGGAAAAATGAGGACAAATTATTCAATCTCTTAATCAAAAAGAGTAATGATCCTAGAGTTGTTTTTGACAAAATGGAAGAATTGTTAAAAGACTTTTCTGAAAGAGCTAAAATAGGTTTGAGAAAAATTCAAGAGAATGATGCAAAACTGCATCTAGAAGAATTGATTAAATTTACTGTATTAAGGGGAAGCGCTTAACGTTAGTGTGGGTGCAGCGATTTCTGCAAACTGTATCATTGGATCTGGATAAATGCCTATTCCCACTATGAAAATTATTGAAAAAATTACTACTACTAATACAGATTTTGGTTCTGCAATTCTTTTTTCTGTTTCTCCTTCAAAGTACATCTTTCGAATAATCCAACCGTAGTAAGCTAATGACAAAGCACTATTTAGAACACCAGCTATAGCAAGCCAAGGAGCCCATGGTACTATTGGTCCTGCGTCTATTGCACTACCAAATAACATCAATTTACTCCAAAATCCATTTAGTGGTGGGATACCTGCCAATGCAAGAAGTGAGATTGTTAATCCTAAAGCAGTTATAGGCATCTTTCTACCTAGTCCCTTAAGCTTATCGATATGGGATGAAGCCAAGGTTGTGACAAGTGCCACTACAATAATGAAGGCAGAACCCTTCATGACTGCATGATTCATGATATGGAATAATGATGCTTGAAGACCAATCTCTGAAAATGGTGCAATTGAAAGACCAATCAAAATGTATCCAGCATGTCCTATGCTAGAATAGGCAAGCATTCTTGCGAGATTCTTTTGCATAATTGCCGCAACATTTCCCACAGTCATTGTCATTACAGCAATTACTCCAAGCGCAAATGTCCAATCCAAGTTGAGGGCAACAGCCCCAACAACAATTACTCTAATTGCTGCTGCAAATCCAGCTTTTTTTGTTCCCGCAGCTAAAAGTGCTGCAATTGTTGGAGGGGCTCCCTCGTAGGTATCTGGAAGCCACATGTGAAAAGGAACAAGCCCCATCTTGAATCCAAACCCTGCAATAAACATACCAACTGACAATAATGCCAATGGCACCATAGTAGAATCAAGTGTTGCAAATCCGTTAATGACTTCACCAATGTTGGTTGAGCCTGTTAGACCATAAGCAATTGATATGCCATAAATTATGATTGCGGATGCCAGTGCTCCGAACAAAAAATACTTGAGTGCCGCTTCGTTTGAACTTGGGTCTTTTTTCATAAATCCAACTAGGATATAAGTTGGAATACTCATCAATTCCCATGCAACTATAAGCATCACAAGATCTGTTGCATAGGCAATGAGTACCATACCAAGTGATGCTAACAGAATTAAAGAGTAGTAGACAGCTAGATGATTCTTGTTTCTCATGTAATTGTATGAGCCAACCGTTGTGAAGATTGCAACAATTAACATTGCAATTGCAAAGAATCCACCAAATGTATCATCAACAAGAACGTCTTCTGAAAATAGTGCAGACGGTAAAACGTGATCACTCACAATCTGATAGATAACATATCCAATTGAAACAATTAAGGCAGCCAGTGCTATTGTAGCATAAAATGAATTTGAGCCTTTTTCTTTTTTTGCTATGCTGATTAGTGGCAGTACAATTCCAACCGTACCTAGTATTGCAACTATAACCATTGGAGTCGATGTAAAGTCTATCATTTTTTCATCACCTTATACCAACAACATCAATACCACAAAGAGAATTCCTGCTCCGAATACGAATAGGTATGATTGTGCAACGCCTGTCTCTGTTCCCTGGATGACTTTTGCACTCCATCTTACTGTTTTTTCTAGTCCGAGGTTCATTCCAAGGTCAATTACCGTTCGTTCAAAGTATCTTGATACCCCTCTAGCAAGCCATAAAGGCGCAATGACAAAGACCCAATAGATTAATGAATCGAGGTACCATCTGTTGAGAAGAAATTTGTGAATTGCATAGAAGAAAATATTAGAATTTACAAACTTGGTTGGATTAACCCACCTACCAATATAGAATATGTAACCAAGTCCAAACCCAATTGCAAATGCAGCTAAAGATGCACCTAGGGCGATTGGATTAAGACCGGCCAAAACACCTGGCAATCCAGAAGATTCTACAGCAACACGAACTGTATGAATTCCAAATGAATTATCAAGATATTCAGTAAACAGTTCACGTATTCCCTCTTCTGCAGAAAATCCAATTATACCAATTCCAATTGTAAGAGTTGCCAAGATTCCATAAGGTATCCACATCGAACGAGGAGCTTCATGGATGTGATGTCCTTCTTTTTCCATCTTTTCAATATGTTTGCTCTTTGGTCCAAAGAAGACCATTCCAATCATTCTAGTTGTGTAAAATGCAGTGATTACTGCAGTTAGAACTGCAATGATGAAGATTGGCATTGCCCATGGACTGCTAGCTTCAAAAACCGCTGCAAAAATTGCATCC
>JADFLH010000078.1 GCA_022564515.1 Nitrososphaerota archaeon | reverse complement strand
GATGAGGCGTATGCAAGGTATAGAAAAATTGCTCTACCACATAGAATAGCACGTAGGAAGAAGCCTGAAAAAATTAAGGCAATCTAATACCCAAGTTTTCTAAATCATCTTTATCAATTTCTTCAATCGAGTCTTTTTCATTACACCGTGAACATTTTCCCTCTTTTCTTGGGCTAAACTGATCACAATTACTGCATTTTCCTTTTGGCCTAGTGGTGTAACGTGAGTTTTCGTGAAGCTGTCCACAAGTGCCATCTTTACATTGATAATTTGGAATAAAGCTCTGCATTTTTGGGTAGTTTTTTGATTCTTCTAATTCGGCTCGTACTTGGTTTAGTTCGTTTTGTTGTGGTGAATCATCTATAGCTATTTGTTGATTACAGCTTGGGCAATTAATGGCTTGAGTCATAGATTATACCTCTTTGCAGATGGTAAAAGTTTGCCATTAAATTGAGTAAATTGAACTACTGGCTTATTGGAATTATCTTGAATGACTTCTTTAATCGTTATTTTTGGTGTTGGGATTAGTTCTACGGTAGCTTTTGGTTCTGGAATGTCGGTAATGATTATTTTTTGTGGTTCCTTAGGTTTTGGTTCTGGCTTTGTGTCCTCTATGACCTCTTGATCCTGGCTATTTTGTTCTAATTCAGATTCTAAAATATCTCTGATAAAGTCATTAGTATTACATCCTTCTTGGTTACATCTCTCTCTAAGTTTATCATGCAAATCTTTTGGAATTCTTGAAGATATGGTTTTAGTCATGTTTACTGTTTATCCTTCTGTTTACTGTTTACGGTGTTGTTTACGTTTGGTGTAGACAATGTTTATACTGTTTAAGCTATAGTTAAGGTAAATAAATAATATGAAAAGGTTTTTGTCATTAGAATATAGTGTACTTAACACCTTAAGTTATTTATTGGGAAAAGTCTCTTAAATGCCGGAATAACGTTCGATTACAACAGTGCGATACTTGTTTTTTTCGATATTGATTTTATATTTGCATTTAGAATTTGAGCAACCACAATTGACCTTTTTGTCAATATCAAAAACATCTCTTTCATATCCACATTGCGGACAGATGACAGTTTTACCTATTTTTTGGTTTGGCAGAAGATAAGTAATTTCTTTGGGTTTGTTAGTCATGTATTTACTTATCATAAGTTAATTATTATTAAATGTTTTTTTAATATCAAAGTACAGTCATACCGAGATGATAAGAGCAAACATCCAAGATGACACAGCCAAGAGAGTTAGCGAGATAACAAAAAAACCATTGACGAAAGGATTTGATTCACAGGTAAATGCACTGTGTGATAAAATTGAATCGAACAATGAAAAAGAAAATACTGGTGTAAAAAAACTCGATTGCTTGTGTCCTGAAACAACAGGGGTCTTAGAATAAAATGGCTAAGAAAAAAACACTTTGTGCTGACGCTAGTAACATGTCGGACATAGAAAAGAAGATAATGGCTACTTCTATGAAGGCAGGCCAGGACCAAATTAACATCTTAAGAGAAGAACAAGCCAAAAACAAAAAATCAAATCTGGACTTAGATGCAGAGGAGATTGCAGAATCAGGTCTAGCATCCCCAATGGAGAATGATAAGTAAATTTGTCATTCTTCGACATTTTTTCTAATCTAGATAAATTTCCATTTACATCTGCTGCAGTAGGTATTACTGCAGCAACTATTCTACTAACACCTATTACAACACCTATTACAATACCTGTTCCACCACCTGAACCTGCTCCAATACCTGCACCTGAGTGGTGGGATTCAGAAGAAGAGAATGATTTTTGAATTGATTGATGATTACATAGATGATCCACACGATGCAGACGATGTCTGTATAGTTTGTAACAAGGAATTATCACAGCATGACGAAATTCAAGCTCAACAATGTTACAATGATTTAGTAAAGTTAAGAGATGTAAAAAGGGTGTTACGGAGGGCTAGCTTTGTTAGCTAACCCGCCAAGTGAGGTTTCACTATGTGGTTATTAGATATTAAAAAGCATAAAAAGTGTTCTGGTCAACATGTTTGGAGGCCAAAATTCAAGCAAGGAACTAAAGAGCTATACGTAGTGTGTGTGGTTTGTGATCATAAAGAAAAGGTACATTGGTACTCAGATTATCAAGAACAGGTTTTGTCTAAGGATTTTTTCAAATGATACTACAATTGCCTGATGATGACAAAAATAGCATAATATCTCTATTTTGTCTTTTTCGATGCCATAAGAAACTAGGAGGTAAAATTGCTAGTCTGAGGGCCAATTGTAGTTACTGTAAGCATGAATTTAATTTTGTTGGTGTGATTTCCTAGATGCAATACCAAACAGCGTTTTCAGATAGTTATTACATTAGAGAAAATACAGAAATTGAATTAGAAGGGGTATCGCTGCCTAAAAAGCGAAGTAGAGAGCTTAGCTTTGAAAATAATTATTGTTACATAAAACACCTAACAAAAAAACAAAAACAGTGGTTAGAGTTACATGATAAAAGTAATTGGAAAGACTTTGAGTTATTTCAGAATTATCTTAAAGTTACTAAGAAAGGCAAAACTTTGATAGATGTTATTTGGAAATTACCTGGTACAGCAACACCAGGAGAAGAGTGTGGGAAATTTAGATATTTTGGATGCCTTAACCACGATAAACACCCTCATGGAAAAGCATTAGTCCAAAAAAGGATGATGTCGTGTTTTAAATCAGAATGTAAAAGATGTTGGCTTGAAAAATGGATAGCTAGGGAATCAAATAGGGCTACTCGAAGAATTGAGAACTATGTTAAAGTTTGTAAGACATATCGGCTAGGAAGTGCTAGGCCAATTCATGTTATAGTGTCACCTGCTTGG
>JADFLH010000077.1 GCA_022564515.1 Nitrososphaerota archaeon | reverse complement strand
TCATCTGAAAACCCTTGCATGCCGCGCCACTTTTCGTAATCTTCTTTCTCCAGAATCGATTTGTCACGTTTTGTTAAAGCGATTGGAACTAGGTGTGATATCGTCCAACCAATTACTAATATGTTAAGGGAATTAAGAATTTTTGCGAATGTTTCAATAAGTTTTGATTCAGCACCCTCAGTTGTCTGCTCTAATCCAAATAGCTCAGTATTTTGTATGTATACATTAATCGATGATACTAAAGCTAATGCAAAAAATGGTAACACTGCCTTGCGAACAAATCGAGAAATATGTGGTCGTTTATAGTTGAATTTTTGGGATAAAATCCAATGAGAGAATTTATTGTAAATTATCCCGATAACTACCAAACCAACGATTAAAAAAGCAAAAGCTATTTGAATAGACTCTGAAGAAGCCAGAAGCTGCGGGATTGTTTCAAATTCTCCTACAGAAATCGCTGCAGTTCCGTTCTCAGCCATATTTACTTAATTAAGTCACAGTTTAATCTAGAATACAAAGGTTAAGATTGTAAGTAGGCATAGTTTGCCATATTTAAAAAGTAATATATCATCCTCTTAGAAAATAAAGTTCCGAAAAACTAAGATTTGGTACACTTGGATTCACAATCAAACATGTCTACCTTTCCAATACATTGATCATGTTTTTCGTTATAACATTTATCGCAAAAAAACTATGGTTCCAATTAATATGCTAGATTTTTATAACTTTCCTTAAAATAACGGAACAGTAAAATCAAATTAAAATGCCACAAACAAAACCAATTATATCAATTGAAAATGTTGTAGCCACTGCCTCTATAGATCAAAAACTAGACCTCAAAGACATAACAAAGAAATTTCCCGATGTAGAATGGCATCCAGACACATTTCCAGGTGCTGTCTTTAGACTAAGATCCCCAAGGACTACCACATTGCTTTTCCGTACGGGGAAGATGGTTTGTACTGCTGCAAAATCAGAAGAGATGGCAAGAAAGGGAGTAAAAACTGTAGTGCAAACGTTGAGAAAAGGTGGAATAAAGATAAAGAAAGATGCGATAGTGACAATACAAAATATTGTTGCCTCAATTAACCTAGGTGGTAAAATTAGCTTAGAGCAAGCTGCGAGAACATTACCTAGAAGTATGTATGAGCCTGAACAATTTCCGGGTCTAATCCATAGAATGCTTGATCCCAAAACTGTCATCTTGATTTTTGCATCTGGCAAACTAGTATGTACAGGTTGCAAAACTGAAAAGGATGTTTATCGTGCTGTAAACAATATTCATAGCATGCTAGAAGAAAAGAATCTTATGATTTATGATTAGGGTTATTTTCTCGAGTCCATTTTGACTAAACCCTTTCTCTCTACACTTGTCACATTTTGTTAACTCTACATTCAAGCTAACCAACAAATTGCTGCAGGAAGAACACTGACTCATTTTTCGTTTTGAGAAATAATTAATTCCCACGATAAAATTTTCACAGAATAGACTATAATTGTGTTGTAAAAATGAAGGCCCTGTGTTTTTACAACAAGTGGTAGGGCACCTTTCTCAAAGCTGATAATCAATAATAGGTTATATTATGTCAAAAGTTTAGAAAGCTTGTTGTCTGAGAATCAAGAGGAAGAAATTGGTTGCATGTGTACAAAGTGTAACTGTAAGAGAGTCATTCCACTTGTAGTTTCAATTTGTGATGATTGCCTCAAAGACGAACATTCAAGCAAAATTGAATATAACCAACCTTGACAACATAATTTTACGGGCAAATAACATAATTGTGGTTTATCTTCTTGACAACTAAGTTCTAATGTAATTGTAAACTATGGGACTAAACTATAATTAGTAATGTTAAAAAGAAGTTTAAACTATTGTGATCTTATCATGAAAAAATTGGGTGGTTTTGACGGCCTAAAACTAATTGTAATTCCAGGTATTGCAATAATATCATTTTCTCAGTTTATGGTAGTGCTGTTTGGTCAAACCATTCCTAATACGGTCTGGTCGTTTTTCAAAGAAGCAGGCTTCGTCATAGTTTTAGCAGTAGCTCTTATCTTTACATTTGCGTGGTTATTACGAGCAATCCCTCACAACAGACCAAAAAATTATTCTATAATCAGTTTTGATGTGTTTGGAAAAGAATCAAACATTGATGGCATTCGTGCCGAGTTCAAAACTCATGATGTGGCATGGAGTTTTATGAAGCAATATAAAAAATCCTATCCATTGTATAACTTTGCTTTAGTATCTAAACCTCCAAAATCAGACAAAAAAACAATTCTCAAATACCTCTAAATTGGTTTTTTCTGAGAATTGAATAACATAAAGCAGATAATTTTGCTTCAGGACTAAACCATCAAACGAAATCTTAATTTGTGGAAAATGATGAGAGAAATTAGATGAGTGCTGATAATAATGTTCAATGCGTGGTATGCGGTTCAACTGAGGCATTCGTATTTTTTGATTTTAGCCTAAATGGGAAAAAAAGAGGTCGCTGCAATGCTTGTGGTGCAAGTTGGAACGTATAGTAAAGAAAATTTTAAGAACAGTGTAGAAATTACTCCCCAATGGACCCCGATCTAATGGATTCACCTATTTTGTTTTTTGATTAGCAGTTCAATTATATAATCGCGACATCAAAGTAACAATGCAAATAAATTGTCAAGATTTGAAGGACCACGAGTTAAGGTAAATGTAGGAGCTGCCAAAGCAGTATTCATTGGCATCGTGGTGCTAATTATCATTGGAGTGATAGTTTCAGCATCTGTTCAAATAGTAGATGCAGGTCACAGGGGCGTTTTACTGCATTGGAATGCAGTTGATACAAGCGTTCCACCACTAGATGAGGGACTTCATTTCGTAGTTCCTTTTCAAGATCAGGTGGTAAATATTGAGGTAAGAACTCTAAAGTATGTAAAAG
>JADFLH010000043.1 GCA_022564515.1 Nitrososphaerota archaeon | reverse complement strand
ATAGGTAAAGAAAACACAGATTTTAAAGAGATTTGGGAGTGTACCCATGAAGACGACTTTTTGTATGGATGGCATATGGGTAGAGCTGATGACTTTTGCAGGAATCAATTCTTTTTACACTATCACAAAGCCCCCGAAAAGGATGACATGAAAGTGATCCAAAAAATTTTGTTTAAACATGCCAAGGATTTTCGTGAACAACTCAAAACTTCTGATTAACATTTGATACGAACTGTTAAGATCTGATTTATCTGAAAGACTGAGCATAATCTATTAACATGGATCATGATTCTTTCAAGGCTTGGCTGGATCTGTACGGCAAAGCTTGGACGAAACGGAATACAAAACTAATTCGGGATTTATTTGTAAAAGATGCAAAGTATTTTGAGAAGCCATTTTCAGCTCCCTTTGATGGGATTGACTCAATAATACAATACTGGCAAGGCATAGCCCAGACACAAAAAGACGTCTCATTCCAATACAAAATCCTTGCAGTAGTTCCAGACCTAGGAATTGCACACTTTTCAGCATCATTTTTGCGTTATTCTAGTACACAAGTCAAGCTTGATGGAATTTTTTTGGTAAAACTAGATTCGCAAAACAAATGCATAAAGTTTGAGGAGTGGTGGCAAAGCCAAAAAAACTAGAGGAAAATTAATTTTTTATTTACATTTGATACGAACTGTAAACGAGTAAATTGATTATTTGATATTGACTTGAAAGTTTTTATGAAATATGTATCATTGGAATAAAGTCTTGGAATTTTTTAGATGTCTAAATTATACTTTTTAAGAATAATTCATGTGCCTTTTTCTGTGCTTCTATTTGCAAATCCAAGTTTATCTTATTGAGTTCATCCATAAAGAAATTAAACTAAACTATAATATCTGATGGCGTGTGTTCAAAATGAACAACTAGTGTCCTTACCAGCTTGTATCAAATGTTACACACTCATTTTATTTTCATTAACGTTTGATAGGAACTGTTAACGAAAATTTCATTCTCTGACATCTAAACAATTGCTGTTTTTACAATCAGAATATATATCATCTGTAGACGAACTATTATAACTACATGCACAAGTACATGACTTCATCACTAATCTTTTATTTTTCTCCTACATACCTCTTTCTTTTTTATTCAAAATTTGCTTTTGATACGAACCCTCAACACTTTATGAAAAAAAAATCAGTTAGCTTAGACTACTCTCTTAGCTAAACTCAAATAGCTTTTAATATGACAAATCGGCAAAAAAAATCAGGTGACATAAGATTTCTGAAAATGCAATAAAAATTGATGCGATTGGATTGTTTTGTCCAGAACCTGTCTTTCGCACAAAAATAGCAATGGAAAAAATGCAGGTAGGACAAGTATTGATAATTCAAGCAGATGATCCTGCTGCTGAAGAAGATATCTCACGATGGGTTAATCGAAATGGTCATGAACTTTTAGAGTTGAAGAAAACCGAAAACGTTCTTGAATTTCAAATTAAAAAGGTGAA
This sequence comes from Nitrososphaerota archaeon, assembly GCA_022564515.1. Taxonomy (GTDB): domain Archaea; phylum Thermoproteota; class Nitrososphaeria; order Nitrososphaerales; family Nitrosopumilaceae; genus DRGT01. The sequence continues at coordinate 9,968 of JADFLH010000043.1, read as the reverse complement.
ATAAACTGGCAGTTAAAGCCGTAACTGATGTAGATATTTTGAGCAAAGTAGGAAACACACCTATTGTAAAATTAGAATCTTTATCAAAAGGTAATTTGGTGTATTATGCAAAACTTGAAGGAAATAATCCATTTGGCTCTCTTAAGGATAGGGCAGCATTATGGATGATTAAAGATGCTGAAGAAAAAGGCATTCTAAGAAAAGGACATAGCATCATCGTTGAACCCACATCTGGAAACACAGGGATTGCATTAACTGGAATAGCCAAGCTGCTAGGCTACAAAGCAGAGATTGTCATTCCAGAAAAAGCAAGTGACGAAACTAAGGAAATAATTCGTTCTCTTGGGGCAAAGGTGTATGAAACAAGTGACGATCTTTGTCCTAAAGTCGGCGCTGGTACTGATCAAAGCATTGCTCTTGCTACCTCTATAGCTGCATCAAGACCTGATACCTATTATTCACCAAATCAATATGCAAATGAAGCCAACTTTATGGGTCATTACAAAGGAACCGGTCCAGAAATTTGGAAACAAACCGAAGGTAAGATCACACACTTTTTTACCGGAGTAGGAACAGGTGGAACAATTACCGGTATTGGAGCATTTCTGAAGGAACAAAATCCTAACATCAAGATAATTGGCTGCCAACCTCAAAAGGATCATTTGATTCAGGGTTGGAGAAATTTTGAAGAATCTGCAAAGCCTGATCTATTCCTTAAACGTGAAGATGTAGTGGATGAATGGGTTTCAGTTACCAATGCAGAATCTTTTGGAATAGTAAAAGAGGTATTTGCAAAAGAACGCCTTCTTATTAGTCCATCTTCTGCAGCGGTTTATGCTTCAATGAAGAAATACAAAGTTGATGGTGAGGGTTGTATCGTAGGAATATTTGCAGACGATGGAAGGAAATTCAAAAGCATCTACGCAGAACAAAACGTTATGACTGAAGAAGAATTTGATGAAGCTCTAAAAGAAGCAAAACACATGGCAGAAATCGTATACATGTAAAAATTTCTTATTTCTGTTTTTTTTCAGTTAGATAATTGTCTACATCTATTGCCGCCATACACCCATAGCCAGCTGCTGTTACTGCTTGACGATAGCGGTGGTCATGCACATCCCCTGCAGCAAATACGCCTGAGACACTTGTTTCTGTATTTTTCCCCAAAACAATGTATCCTTCACCATCTAATTCTACTTGATTTTCAAAAAGCTTTGTACTTGGTTCATGTCCTATTGCAACGAAAACCCCACCAACTTCAAGTGCGGTTTTCTCATTTGATTGATTATTTTTCAAAACAACTTCCTGAACCTTTTCGCTTCCATTAATTTCTTCAACTTCGAAATTCAAATGAAACTGTACCTTGGGATTATCAAGTGCTCGTTCCTGCATCACTTTACTTGCCCTCAATTCATTTCTCCTATGCACAATATGCACCTTTGATGCAAATTTTGTTAAAAAGGTAGCCTCTTCCATTGCAGAATCGCCTCCCCCAACAACAACAAGCTCCTGGTTTCTGAAAAATGGACCATCACATGTAGCACAATATGAGACGCCCTTTCCAGCATAGGTTTGTTCTCCTTCTAAACCAAGTTTTCGAGGGTTTGCACCAGTTGCAATAATGATTGCGTTTGCTTCATACTCTTCAGATGCTGTTAAAACTTTGAATGGCGTACGTTTGAAATCCACGTTTACAACTTCATCATCAATAATTTTTGCACCCATCCTTTCTGTCTGTTTTCTTATAGCAATCATTAGATCAGGTCCCATAATTCCTTGTTCAAAACCTGGATAATTTTCAACATCCGTAGTATTGACAAGTAGGCCTCCTGGAAGAATTCCAGAAAGAATCAGCGTATCATGTCTTGCACGTGCCGAATAAATACCAGCAGTGTATCCTGCAGGACCCGCACCGATAATTATTACATCATATTTTGTCTTTTTTTCATCTGGTTTTTTATAAGGCTTTTCTTTTTTTTCTAATAAGGTTGCGCCAGAAGTGTCGTACATATATATCGACAATTCCTCATCAATAATTTAAGTCATTCACAAATTGTTTAGAATCCGTTGATGTTTATCACACAATTTTCTAACTTCTAATTGAGAATGTATTAAATCATTTTGCCAATGTGCATTATAAAGTCTGCAGTCACGATTTTCACAAAAGGCTTCACCTGTAAGATAGTAAAATAATGCCTGTAGTAGATAACCTTCAATTATCGTAGAAAGCCTTTTGTCATGATATTCAAGATATGCTCCTTGATATTTTTTCTTTACCGACTCACGATTCAAACCTAGGGTAATATTTGAAATTAAATCAAAATAATACCCTCTAGGTTTGGCAGGAGCTTCGATTATTCCTGTTGTTGAAATAATTGATGGATTAGAACCAATCAGTGCTCTTCCATGGTATCTGTAATCATTTTGGTCAAATGTACATGTCAATTTATTTGTGAAAATTATATGGAATTGATCTAAGGAAAGTTTATTGTTAGGAATTAATTTTGTGATGACCTTTTGAAACTCAAAACCATCATACACTACGATATTTTTAGTTTTGGAGGAATCAACAATGCTTTGCTCCTCAAAGATTATTTCTTCACGAGTGGGTTCGTGTTTTTCAAATGGTTTTTTGGAATTATAAATTTTACAAGAGGCTATTTCTTTTGCAGTCAAATTATTTGCGAAACTGAAAATATTTTTTCCTAATTCTACTTTTACAAAAAAAATCTTTCTTAAAAAATCTGCTAGTCTTGAAATGTTTATCTCAGGTACTGAGGGTTCATCATAAAGAAAAATTGTCGAAATTTTCAATAATTGGTCTCAGAAACAGCCAGTTATCTGCCTAACTCTTTAATTTTGGATGCTGTAATCTCTGCTGCTTTCTTACCGGAGTATAACATTGAACCAAATGTAGGACCCATGCGTGCCAATCCATGGGTTTCTGTAACTGCCATTCCTGCAATAATGAGCCCAGGGAACACCTCCCCTGTTTTATGAACAACTTGATCCTCGCCTTCAGAAACATGCATAGGATTCATTCCCTTCCATTTCACCAATCCACGATCTACAAGACGCTTTACAGCAACAGAATCATGTCCTGACGCATCGATTATAATTTTGGATTCTAAACCAATTGGATCAACACAGGTGATATTTCTTGGTAATGCCGATACAGGCATCCAGTTAACAACAACCCCTGATACCCTCCCATTTTTTAAAATCAAATCATCAAATTTTGTTAAATTTAGAAATTTTACACCAGCATCACATGCACTTGCAATAAGTTTTGAAACAGCATGTGGGCCTGGAGTTAGGTACAGGCCATCTGAAACTTTTTTGTACGGGATTCCTAACTCATCCCAAATTTTTTGAGCTGGTTCTCTCACAGTTACAGGGTTCATCATATAACCGCCTAACCAATAACCTCCTCCAAGGTAGTTGTTTTGTTCAATTGTCAAAACTTTGAATCCCATATTTGCTAACTCCCTACTCGCTGTCAAACCTGCAGGACCAGCACCGATAATAATTACATCAGATTCTGCTCTGTCAACTAAAACCGAATGAAATTCATCTGCTATTGCTCTAGTAATGTCCGCTTCACTTACATCAGCAAAAATTTTTGATGATTCTGCATTTGCTGATTCTTGCATTAAACCCATCAGACCTAGAACACATTAATAGTTTCCCAAGTGCAGGTTCCAATTGTCATTAGGTGATACTAATTTTTCATTCTAAATTCTTAGAAACAAAACCAAGTATTTTGTGGCGAGTTGTGACCTAAAATGTAATTATAACGATTAAAATTCCTAGTCTCAAAATTTATATCAGAACTCAAAGGAAATGCTCTAGTATTGTCAGCATCAAAACTTAATCAAGCACGTCCTGACTCAAAGTCTCCTAGTGTTAACTGGGCAAAGATAGAGGAAGCGGATAATTTTGCAAAAACAGTCAAACTTTACCGTCAAGGAAAGTATGACGAAGACAGCTTTAGACGTTTTAGGTTGCAACATGGTGCATATGGTACAAGAATGACCAATGATTATGCGATGGTTAGAATTAAAATTCCTGCAGGAAAAATTTATCCAACTCAACTAGAAAAAATCGCACAATTAAGTGAAGCATTTTCTATTGGCAGTGCGCATTTTTCGACAAGAGAAAATATCCAATTGCATTGGGTAGTTTTAGAAGATGTTTCAGAAATCATGCGAGGCTTAGCTGAAGTTGGTCTGACATCCAGAGAAGCATGTGGAAACACTGTTAGAAATGTAATGTGCAGCCCTCTTTCAGGTGTTTGTGCAGAAGAAAAATTTGATGCGACTCCGTATGCTATTGCAACTGCAAAATTCCTATTGAGGAATCCTATGAATCAGAACCTTCCAAGAAAATTCAAGTTCAATTTTTCGTGTTGTGAAAAGCATGGAATGGTAAGAATGTGTGATGTTGGTGTTTTACCAGAAACGAGAGAAATTGAGGGAAAGCAAGAAAAAGGTTTCAAAATTTTCCTAGGTGGAGGATTAGGTAACAAATCCTTTGTGGGTTATCAATTAGAAGAATTTACACCAGAAGAGGATCTACTGTACACCTCAATTGCTGTTTTAAGAATTTTTGATAGAATGGGTGACAGAAAGAATATGGCAAGAAACAGAATGCGTTACTTGGTTAATGAGATGGGCTGGGAGAAATTCCAAAACTTGGTACTAAAAGAAAGAGCTGTAGTTAGAGCTACACAATCAGTAATTGTTAAACTAGATGTTGATCCAATCCCAGAAGAAATCAAGAAACCAATTAGAATATCTGAGAGTGGAGGGAATTCTGTACCCGATGGATATGCCAGATGGTACAAAACTAATACCTTTAATCAAAAACAGGATGGATATCAGTCTGTTTTCATAGCCCTTGAAGCAGGAGACATCACTGCAAACCAACTTCGTGAAATTGCAAAAATTATTAGAGATTATTCGGCAGAAGGAATGGCAAGAAATGGCTTCTCCCAAGATATAGCGATTAGATGGATTCATGAAGATGATTTACCAAAAATGTATTCACAGCTACTACAAGTAGGATTAGCAAAATCCGGATCATTAACAATGGCTTCCCCAATTGGTTGTTCGGGCACAACATCATGTAATCTAGCACTAACAAATTCACATAGGCTAGCAAAAGAAATCCAAAGAAAATTCCTTGAATTAAAGCTGGATGAAGAGGATGATCTTAGAGACTCTACAATCAAAATTAGTGGCTGTCCAAACTCTTGTGGGCAACATGGAATTGCCACTATTGGGTTTTTTGGTGGAGGTAGTAGAGTAGGCAAAGACATGTATCCAACTTATCTGATGTCATTAGGCGGAAGATCAGATGGAGAAACAATGCTAGGAATAAATTGTCTGAGAATTCCTGCAAAAAAAGTCATTCCAACAATTCTGAAAATAATTGAACTATTCAAACAAAATAAAAAAGACGCTGACACTTTATCATCTTGGATTCATAGAATCGTCAATGGTAGTGAGGATTCTGATATAAAATCTATAAATGATTTTAAACAAATTTTATCACCCTTAACTGTCCCGCCAACAAAAGATGAAGACAGCGATTTCTATACTGATTACGGAAATGATTCAAGTTATCACACAAAGACTGGAAAGGGTGAATGTGCTGCTTGAGCAAAGAAAAAACAGTTCGTCCTACAATAGATGCTGATTCATTAAGCTCTCAAATTAGAGACAATAGTGTCCGAGTCATTGACGTTAGAAAGGAAGAGGAATACAAAAAGAACCATATTCCTAATGCAGTTAGTCTGCCATTAGCTAATTTATTATCTGATGATAGTCCAGAGCGAGCAGTAAAACTTTTTCAATCACTTGGCATTGATGATGAAACCCCTGTTATTGTATATGATGATACTTTTGGTGCATTAGCTTCACGGGTTGCTTGGACGTTAGAATATTTAGGACATAGTGATGTTTCTTTGCTTGATGTAACGTATAACCAATGGAACTCGCTTGGTTTAGAAAATGATAACAAAATTCCATCAATAAATTCTAAAACCCATTCTATCGTTTTACAACCTCAAATCTTGGCAACAGCTGATTATCTGGAGGAGGCCAAGGAAAAGGAAGGCGTAATCCTACTAGATAATAGGGAGAGGCTAAATTTCTTAGAACAACACATCCCTGGTGCAATCAACATACCATATAGAACGCTAGCTTCACCTGACAAAATTCTGAGACCAAAGGATGAAATGAAAAGACTGGTTGAAAACAGAGGAATAACCCCCAATTCAGAAATCATTACTTACTGTGGAAGTGTAGGAACTTTGTCAGGATTAGCATTTTATGCTTTAAAATCAATCAACCTGTCAAATGTAAAATTGTATGTCAAGTCATTCAAAGAATGGAAAAATCTCAAAAAGTCTACCTCAAAACAAGAAAACGCTGATTATTGGGATCTTTCTGCAGAATAATCTACTTTGGTGTTATTTCACTTCGTAGCTGTTTTGTGATAATAACCTCTACATTATCAAAAAGATTTAGCATTTTTTGTTTATTATCTTGTAGATACATTGATCCTCTATCCTTTAGCCTAATTTTCCACAATCTAATTTCTCTATGTTCATCGAAAAATTGTTCAATCATTTGCGTGCCGCATTTGGAAGGATCTATAAAAGAATTAAAATTTTCAATTGTTTTTTCAATATCTTTTTCTTCTATTGAAGATTTTACAGTTTGAATTGCTTGGCTGAGTTGTTTTAGATTCTTTACCGCGCCAGGCAATTTTATATTCCTAATGCCCAACAAACTTTTTCTTGTGGTTCCAACTTTTTCAGCTAATTCTGTAACAAGATCATAATGTGGAACCATTTGAAGACCAGCTCTCTTTTCATGCTTCATAATTATTCCTTTTTCTAATAATTTTCGTAAAGCATCTTCTGCATCAACTCTGTCTAGAAATGTTGTCCAAACAATGGCACCAATTGTGTGGTAACCCTGTCTAATAGATTCTAAAACAACAACTGTAATAATTCTTTTGAAACCATCTTCAGCTCTAACATTTTTAAAATCTCTATCTTTGACTGCTTTTCTTGCATTTCTAACATCAATCTCAATTGAACGTGTTAACGCTTCAATGGACTCTGGAATTTGATTTAATAGAGAAAGAAAACATGCATTATTGTACCATGCCATTGAAAAAGTTGGGTCTGACTCTATTGCTTTTTCTACATTATCAAGCGCTTTGATAAAATTCTTTTGCTCATAATGAACTAACGCTCTAAGATTCCAAGTCTCTGCATTTGTTACATCAATATCTAAAATTCTATCATAAATCTTTAGGGCGGCACTATAGTCATCTAAATGAAAACGGGAATATCCCAATTTTAATAGTATATCGACATTTGTAGGGTCAATCCTCAAGGCTTGCTCAAACACTTCTGTTGCTTCATCAAGTTTTTCTTCTGCCATGAAATTGATGCCCTTTCTGAAAAGCTTCTTTAGGTTGTAATCATGGTCAGTTAGACTAGTATCATTTGTAATTTTGGTTTTTTCTTCATTTTTTCCTTTGTCCGGTTTCTGAAAAGGCCTTTTCATAATTCAGTTTTAGGTGTTTTTTCTAGATAAATACTTAGTTTTTGGGATTTTTTTGTAATGCTGTCTTGCAAAGTCATAAGTATGGAACTGCTCTCCTTTTTTCATCAAAGACAGACTGCGTTTTGAGGCCTTGTGTGGATCTCATTGCTCTTCTGGGCGATATTCCTTACTACTTTGTAGGTACGGAATGTCATTGCAACACACCGTTCGTATGCCATTTGTAATAAAGGGCAAGAAATCTCGTACTAATCGTAACCAGACAGAAAGCATTTACACTAATGATTCGTTGCTTACACTAATTGGTTTCCGTTCTTTAAAACCAGAGTCTTTCTCATGCCAAAATTTTATTTCAATTTCTCCATATTTCCAACATAGCCAAATTTCTTCCTCAAATCGCTTTGAGGGAAAATCAAGTAATCCTTCATCAATGCTCTTAACCACAACTCCAGTGCTCTCTAAATCCTCTATTGCTTGATACAATTTTGTTACTGCAGAATTGAGTTTTTGTTTTGTGGTAACATATTCTTTAAAGTTATTCGTTGTTGAAAGACTGATTTGTAATTGCTGATCGATTTTTACAACATCGTTTTTTTTAGCAAGGGCATATTCAAATTTTTTTATCACAGTTGGAAGAATTTCATTTGCTTGAGAAATAGTAAAATAAGAAAACATAGAACGTTTTGTATTCTACCTAATTAAAAGTCTAGCCTAAATTTATTACTCTTATATTGTAACAGTCCATATGAGTGAAAACAAGCAACTTAAAATGCCAATTAAACGAATATGTGGATTTGTAGATGCAATTCCTTCACATCTGTCGAATATCGAACAAAAAGATCAACTAAAAATTCGAGATATTGTTTACAGACAATTTCCAAAAACACCTGAAGAGATTTTCAAATGATTACTTTCACAGAAAAAGAAATAGAATTTCTTAACTCTATGGAAGAATGCAGAGTTGCGACAGCACACAACAATATTCCGCATGTAAAACCAGTCTCATATATTTTCGAAAACAATGAATTTTTCATTGCGACTGATTATGACACTCGATTGTATAAAAATTCCAAAGCAAATCCTAAAGCTGCCCTATCAATTGATGTCTACAGGCATGGAGGCCACAAGGCAGTGTTGGTTCAGGGCCAAGTAAATATAGTAGAGACGGGTGAAGAATTCTCAAAAATTTTCAAGAAATTTCATGAGAAATTCGAATGGGTTAGAAACGAACCTTGGAAAGAAAATGAAGCTCCGTTCATAGTTATTGTGCCATTCTCTAAAACCAGTTGGGGATTGAAATAATATTTATTATATCGTCAGATGGCTTGAAAAATTAGTTCGGAAATCATTAACAGTTCATATCAAATGAAGAGTTCTAAGAAAATGTGTTGGATTATCCCTCAAGCACATACACAAAAAAATCTGGTAATCGAGAGCAATTGAGTGGTATGAGTACACTCTGCTTGAGGGATTACTTGACTATCATAGAATAAGGATTTAATCAATTATCCAAATCATACCCAAATATCATATTTCATTGAGCATGTGATGAACAGCCATACTCCACATAATGATAGGAATCGGTGTGGGAATAGTAGTTTAATAAAATAACCACTTCTTTTTTTACATTTGGCGCAAATTATTAATCAGACAGATTCCTTTTCAAAATGATTTTTTCAAAACCATAATATTTCATAAAACTTTGATTGGATCAATGAAAAAAATAAAGTGCTCTCATATTCTAGTAAAAAAACAGAGTGAAGCACTAGCAATCCAAGAACGACTAAAACAGGGAGAAAAGTTTGGTAAGCTAGCTAAAGAGCTTTCTATTGATCCTGGAAGTGCAAAAAGAGATGGAAACTTGGGATACTTCGGAAGAGGGACAATGGTAAAACCATTCGAAGAGGTTGCATTCAAACTCCAAATAGGCGAAGTTTCAGATTTAGTAAAGTCAGAATTTGGTTATCACATTATCAAAAGAGTAGGTTAAAGTTAACAAGTTCATACTTTTTGATCATCATTAAATAAGTTCTTGACGTTATAATACCAGCTTAGAAAACCATTCGGCACATTTGAACTAATTCCTGGAATATGATAACTTTCTAATTTCACTTTGAAAAGTAGACCTGAACAAATAGTTAATTCAAAAATAAGAATCCAAACTGGCTTTTGGTTTAACTTGCTTTTGTAGAATCTTAGTCATTTTTTCACCCATTCCTTTTGCTGCAATAATCTTTCTTTTCCCAATCCAATAGTAAGTTTCATCAATTGTATCTTTTGCAATTAGAACAATCAGTTTTCCAGTATTTTTTCTTCCAGTTCTTCCACGCCTTTGGATGTAACGGATTGAACTTGGTACATTATCATAAAAGATCACATGATTTA
>JADFLH010000042.1 GCA_022564515.1 Nitrososphaerota archaeon | reverse complement strand
TTTTTATAATGCTCACAAATTGAGTTTTCATTCATATAATGTGTAAATGATACAGGTACAAAAACCATCCATCTTTTCATGCCAATCTTGCAAACCTATTTGGCAGTTATGGCAAACAAAATCATCAAGTAGAGAGAATACAGACTGGTTACTTGATATGAGATCAGTGAAATACAATATTTGTGAAGATAGAAGATTATCAAAAAAATTGAACTTAAACCTATACTGTGTTAGCTTAAAAATTTAATATCACCTTGGTTTCTGGTTAGGATTGTATGTCTACATACGATTATCAATACGCAGGAAATGGGGCACAAATATCTATTATTATTCCAACGTATAATGAATCAAAAAACATACTTCAAGTTTTAAAATCAATAGGAGAAAATCTACCAAACCGAATATTGACTGAGGCAATCATTGTAGATGATAATTCCCCAGACGGAACAGGAAGGATAGTTGAGGACTATATCAATAATGTAAAAAAAATTGCAAACTATACAATAGATGTCATTCATAGAAAAGCAAAAAGTGGTCTTAGCTCTGCAATACTAAAAGGAATCCAACATGCAAAAGGTGACACCATCGTGGTAATGGATAGTGATTTTTCTCATTCTCCTCAAATTATTCCACGATTGTTAGATACCCTAAAGAAATATCAATGCGACATTGTTGTTGCGTCAAGATATGTAAAAGGTGGCAAAATAATGGAATGGTCACTAAAGAGAAAATTATTGAGTAAAATTGCTACCTTAATTGCCAAAAAAGGTTTGGGAGTAAAAATCACCGATCCAATGTCTGGTTTTTTTGCATTTAAACGTCAAATCATTAAAGGACTCAAATTTGATGCAATCGGTTACAAAATGCTTCTTGAAATCCTAGTAAAAACAAAGGGAGCTTCAGTAAAGGAAATTCCCTACACATTTACTGACAGGAAATTTGGCTCAAGCAAAGTAACCATATCAGTCGCACTAGACTATGCAAAATCTGTCTGTAAGTTGTATCTATATGGCAAGTCTTTAAGAAAAAAAGAAAGACGGCCCTCGGTAAGATTTCTGTCAAAGGCTGGAAGATTTTATACTATTGGTGCATCAGGTCTTGGCATTAATTATTTGACTTCATTATTATTTACAAGTGTAATATCAGACATGTGGTATCTTCATGCAAATGTAATTGGTATTATTGCCTCAATTACTACTAACTTTATTCTAAACAAGTTCTGGACATTTGAAGATAAAGACTTCTCAACAAAGAAAACTCTTCTACAATATGGTAAATTCGTAGGATTTAGTTCGCTTGGAGCATTGGTTCAGTTGGTTATTGTGTTGTCTTTAATGGAAAGCTCACAAATTGTTTATCCGGTAGTGTTGACACTTGCAGTATTAACTGCAGCATTTGGTAACTTTATCCTAAATAAAAAATGGACATTTAAAGAAAAAATTTGGGAATAATCGATTGAATATATGATAAAATCATTTTTATCGTAATCAATCTATGTAGTAATCCATTATTACTAAAATTAGTTATGGATTTGTAAAGAAAAAGAATGAATCTTTCGTCTCTCTTTCATCTACTCAAATGTAGAAGATGAGGTCTGAGACGAAGATTCAGATTGGGTAGGAACGGATGGGAATTTTTCTCCGATCTGTTGTTCTGCTACGGCAGTTGCTTCTTGTAGAATCTTTTCTGTTTCATCGCTTGAAGCTTCTGTTTCTAGATTAAACGAGTCACCAGCCAATGAATCCACCATTAGACCGTTTAGTGTTTGCGTCATGGTACTCAATTCAGCATCTGCTTCTGGCATGAATCTACCTAAGGATGATTTTAATCCCTTCATTGTTGACATTGCAGGTCCGATTGCTACCATTGCATCACCTAAGTCGTGAATAGTTGTCAATCTTAATTGGACTTGTTCTAATGACATTCTTGCATTACCTAGCATACGAATAACTTTTCTGATTTCAGCTAGTTCATTTGATAAAACTTTACTTGCAGTAGTATCGTGTTGTTGCATTGTAGTTACGATTCTTTGAAAGAGTTGCGCATCTCTCTCACGCAGTTTTGTTAACATTGAATCCATCTTTGATACCTGGACTTGAAGTTTATTCACTGCGTTTTGAATCCGTGGTTTTAGTGCACCCTGAGGTTTAATTGCATCACGAACTTTGCCATTAAAGCTTTGAGTCTCTTGTCGAGACCATGTCTTATCGAAGTTTGGCATGGTTGTTCCTTTTGAATTCTGCTCTTAATGAGAGGTGTATATTTAGATCAACTATAGACTAAATTTAGCTAACAAATGTGATTAAGATAAAAAAATGGCAAAAATAGTAATTTTTGATTCGGGTTTTGGTTCTCTTTCTGTTATACGAGCCATGCAAAAATCTACCAAGTCAGAAATTATCTATTTTGCTGATCAAGTCAATTTTCCATATGGTAAAAAAACCAAATCCCAACTTTTCAGCATTATAACTCAAACTATTGATTTACTAAAAAACAAATTTAATCCAGAGCTTATAGTTGTTGGATCAAATACTCCAACTCTTCTTTTAGAAAAAATCTTTACACCCAACATTATTGGTGTCTTACCACCATTAAAAGAAGCTGTAAAAAAATCAAAAACAAATCACATAGCCATACTTTCCACAAAATCTGTAATAAAAAGTAATGAACTAACCAATTATATTAAAAAAAATCTACCATCAAAAAAAGTTAAAGTAAAAAAAATTGATGTCTCCTCTTTAGTTGATCTTGTCGAATCAGGAAAATTCATTACTAATCAAAAGTTGTGTAGAAGGATTATCAAAAAAACTCTCAATGATGTGTTTAGTCAAAATAATATTGATGTTGCAACTTTATCTAGTACTCATTTATCTTTTCTAAGTTCATTATTATACGAAGAATTTCCATTCATTACTTTTTTAGATCCCGCTCACGAGGTAGCAAACAAAGTGGCTAAATTAATGTCAAAAAAAAGATCAAATAAAAATTCATTAAGAATATTTTCCTCTGGAAATATTAATCGTTTTCAAAAACAATTACGAAAGATCGGAATAAGAAATAAAGTTAATTTTTTGTCTTTACAGCGATCTTAGCTTTTCTAAATCCATGACTAAATGTTTTGTCATATAATCGAGAAAATTTGTAAGATTTTGGTTTTATAACGTCACCAATAAATACAATGGCTGTACGAGTGATTTTTTCCTTCCATACCTTTTTTGTAATATCTTTAAGAGTTCCAGAGATAGTTTTCTGATCATCCCAACTTGCTCTATATACTACAGCAGCTGGAGTAGATTTTTTGTATCCTCCTTCAATAGCTTGTTTTACAATTTCAGGTAGTAGATGAACGCTTAGATAAAATACCATTGTAGCCTTGTGTTTTGCCAATTCTGAGATTCTTTCTCGCTTTGGAACTTTAGTTCTGCGCTCAACCCTTGTTACAATTATGGTTTGTGTTACACCTGGAAGTGTAAGTTGTGTACCTAAAGCTGCTGCTGAGGCCAAAAAGGATGTAACGCCTGGAATCACAATTGATTCAATTCCTTTTTTTTGCAGATTATCAATCTGTTCTTTTATTGCTCCATAAATGGTTGGATCACCATCATGAAGTCTTACAACAAGTTTTCCTTTTTTTGAATTTTTTTTTAATAAATTAAAAATTTCTTCTCGTACTAGCTTTGCGGCATTGTGTTTTTGGCCTTTCTTACAAAGCTTTACTATTGAAGATGGTATTAATGAACCTGAATAAATGAGAACATCTGCTTTTTGAATAAGTTTTTTTGCTTTTATTGTAAGCAAGTCAGGATCCCCAGGTCCACAACCAACAAAGTAAACTTTAGACACGTTTTACCACCATTATTGAAAAGTATTTTGTAGTCATTGTATCTTTTGTAACTTGGCCAAGAGTTAGCTTTCGTACAATCTCATGTTCAGTATCAAGATCCTGTCCTATTGCAAAAATTGAATCATCTGAAAAACCCGCTTCTTTTAATAATTCAATGACCTGATCAAAGTATCTTCCATCTTTAAGAAAAACCATTGTATCAGAATTTTTTGCTAATTCTTTGACTTTGGAAAGATCATAGCATGATGGAACAATAGATATTTTTTCTGCACCTTCTCCTAAACTAATTCCAACTTTTGCAGCAAATGTAAACATAGAAACAATACCAGGAATGACAGTGATTTTAATTTGAGGATATTTTGTTTCTATCTTTTTATGTAAATAGATCCATGTACTGTAAAGATAAGGATCGCCAACTGTTAGATAGACAACTTTTTTTCCTGAAAGAACTTTGTCAGCTAAAATTTTTGAATTACGCTCCCAAGTAGTTTCAAGAACATCCTTGTCTTTAGTCATTGGAAAAACCAAGTTTATAATTTCTTGATTTTTTGACTTGTCAAGTATTGATGATACAACCGATAATGCCATGCTTGGTTTTCCTTCTTTTGATATGGGACATGCAATAATGTCTGCGTTTTTTATGGCATTTACAGCCTTTACAGTTAACAAATCAGGATCACCTGGACCACAACCAATACAGATTAATTCAGACATGAAAAAATTCAGATTTGTTCCTAATTAATATGTAAAATTAAAAGTTTGTAAAAAAATTGGTTAAACTGGGGGGCGCCAACTAGAATTTCTATAATCAGTAATTTTTTTCGCAAGACTAGGAAATCTATCTACCGTATCTACCCTTTCACAGCCATTCTCCTTTAGCCATAATTGCAGCAAAAGAGCATTGATGTAAGTTATTATTTGTAAGGAATTAAAAGTACAAAAAGGATTTAGACGCAGTGTCGTATCTTAACAGCCGACAACTCTTTTTAATTCTGCAAATTCGGTCGACGTGTCAATTAGACCATTGTTATTTGTATCGCTGCCAGATAATGACGCCTCAACACTGTCAATGACAGCTTGCCAATCGATAGACGTTCCTGTAGCATCTAAAAGTTCTGCTGCAGTTATTACTCCATCCGAATTAGTATCACACCAACTTGATTCTCCAGTACCTCCTGAACTAGTATCTCCACCGTCTCCTGAACCAGTGTCTCCACCATCTCCTGAACCAGTTTCTTCGCAGTGTGGATTATTTGTCTTTCCATCACTTGCTCCTTGAGATTTTTCACACCCTGATGCAGCATCTGCAAATGCATCGGGAGCTGAAATGCCAAAACCCATCATTCCAGTTACCAATATTGTAACCAGAATAATTGATTGCACTGATGCCAAAGCAGTGTGTCTTATTGTCATACACACAATTGCCTAAGTAATATAATTAAAAGAATCTAATTGTCAGAAAAAAATATTACAATTTACTCACAGAAAATTGGCTTGTCTTAAATTTTTGTTACAGAAATAATGGTAACGGGGTTTCGTGCAAGCATCATAGTTCCCGTGCTAGTTTTTCGACTTTTTGAAATTGTGATTTGGGTAATATCCACTGATAAATTTAGTTTCTTGATTAATTCTAGCACTGAGAATAGGGTTTCAATTAATATTATGCCTAAAACTATTCTCCCTCCTGATTTTATCTTATCATGACATAATTCTAAAATTTCTTTTGTATCACCACCTGTTCCACCTATAAAAATTGCATCGGCTTGAGGGAGTTCAGGAATCTTTTCTTTGGCGTTTCCTAATATTGTAGTAACATTGGAGATTTCAAATTTTTCCAAGTTTTTCTTTGTTAGATCAATTGCTCTTGGATCAAAATCAACTGCATAAATTTTTCCAGTTGATTCTACTTGAATAGCTGACTCAACGGAGATTGAGCCACTACCACATCCAATATCATAAACTGTATATCCACGCTTTAGTCTTGCCTTGCTAATTTGTATAACACGAACTTCTTCTTTGGTTATGGGGACATCATCAAGTCTCTCAAATTCCTCATCTGGAATGCCAGGAGTTTTGTATTTCCACATTTCATTAACTCGAGTTAAGGAAATGGAATCATTGAACTAGCATCATCGCCAGTTACATTCACTATGGTATATGATAAAATCCACATGAAAAGGTAGAGAAAGACAAAACTCCCAATGCCTGTTGTAATAAGTTTTTTTCTATCCGATCGAGGAGGCGCAAGATTCATGCTCTTTGCTATTACAATTGAAGTAATGAAGATCAATATCATAAATCCAATTGAAGTCCATCGTCTTTCTTCTCCTTCAATTGAATCAAAAAGGAAGGTTGCGGCTATTCCGCCCATCATTGCAAGTCCAACGCGAATCCAAAACAGTTTATCTAGTTTACGCTTAGTTCGAATTACTTCTTCATCGACTTTTTCACGTTCTATTTTAGGAGGATCTTTCTTTTCTGTAGGAGGGTTTTCTGTTGGAGGGTTTTCTGTTGGAGGGTTTTCTGTTGGAGGGTTTTCTGTTGGAGGGTTTTCTGTAGGAGGGTTTTCCGGTTTATTCTCCTCAGGTTCATCTTTCTTTTTAGGATCTTTTGGATCTGGTGTAGGAGGAAATTTTTTCTTTTTATGCCTAGCCAATGAAATTTCAAGGTAGTGTGTAAATATCCTTGTTTAATATCTTTGGGCACTAATATCAGACCCTAGTAGTAAAAGTATAATTTCGGATGATGCATCCTTTGATGTGGCACTTTCTGGAATTGAATTACGGTATTTGAAAAATGAGATTTCAAATAAAACAAGAGACTATTATGTCAGTAATATCTATGGGATAGCAAACAATAGTTTACTTTTCAAATTACATCATCCGAAAAAACCTGATGAAATGTTAATGTTGTCTACTTCAGGGATCTGGATAAGTTCTGTAAAGATTGATCAGATTGAACAAAACAAAATTCTAAAGCGCTTACGCAATGATCTTTTAAGATTAAAGTTAACCAAGATTGAACAAATAGGTGCTGAAAGAATAGTCTATCTAACATTTTCAGGTTTTGATAAGGAGTTCATTCTTGTTGGAGAGTTTTTTGCAGATGGGAATATCATTTTATGTAACAATGAAATGAAAATTTTAGCATTATTACACTCAATCGATGTACGACATAGAAAATTACGTGTGGGATTGACTTATACTCCACCTCCACAAAAGGGACTTGATATTTTTGAGATTTCAAAGAAGGACATTAACGAAGTAAAAATTTCAAGCCTTCCTGCAGCAAATTGGATTGGTAGAACATTAGGTCTTCCAAAAAGATATGTAGAAGAAATTTTCAGCATGTCAAAAGTTGATCCAAAAGCTAAAGGAAATTCTCTCCAAGATGATGAGATACAAAAAATCTTTGAATCATTGAAGAAATTAATAGATGATATAGTAAATGGTAATCATAGTCCTATTATAATAAAAAATAATTCCTCCATAGAGGTTTCACCTGTGAAACTAGATGGAGTAAAAAATGCTACTCCTGTTGACAGTTTTATTGAAGGATTAGATGTTGTTTTTTCACAAAGTATTGTTGATGCTGGCAAAAATATTTTATCAAGCAATGTTGAGAAAAAAATTCAGGGTCTTATAGTAAGGTTAGAGGAACAATCAAAGGCTATTACACAAGTAAAAGAGAAATCACAAGAAATCTCTTCTGTGGCAAAAACACTGCAAAAAATGGTCTCTCATGACATAACATCAATTGAGGATCCAAAAGCTGATAAAATTCTTACAAAAATGAACTCTAAGCTAATTAGGGAAAAAGGAATTTTTTTTCTAAAAGTTGTTGATGAAAAAATTAAGATTGACCTAAAGGCTTCTCTTCCTAGCATAGCATCTACTTTATTTAATGAGTCAAAAAAGCAATCATCAGCAATCAGCTCAATAGAAAAACTAAAAGCTAAAACTGAAAAAGAAATTGAAAAATTAAAAAATCAATCAAAACAAGTCAAAGATTCTGTTACCATTTCAGAAGTTAGAAAGAAGAATTGGTATGAGAGGTATAGATGGTTCTTTACCTCCGATGGATTTTTAGCAATAGGGGGAAGAGACTCGTCATCAAACTCAGCTATAATTAGAAAACATCTAGAAAAAAACGATAGAGTCTTTCATGCTGAAATTAATGGATCTCCGTTTTTTATTTTAAAAAATTCCAGTGATTCACCAGCTAGTCTTAATGAAGTAGCCAATGCCACTGTATGTTTTAGCAGAGCCTGGAGAGAGGCAATGTATGGAATGAGTGCTTACTGGGTTAGCCCAGAGCAGGTAAAAAAAGCTGCTCCAAGCGGGCAATATCTTCCAAAAGGATCATTCGCAATTGATGGACAACGGAATTTTGTTAGGATTTCTTCATTGAAACTTGCTGTAGGTCTTTTCAAACAAAATGAAAATTATCTTGTTACATGCGGTCCGCAAGCTGCCATTAAGAAAACTTGTGAATGCTACGCAATAATTGAGCCAACAGGTTCTGTATCTACGGATGTAGCAAAAAAAATCAAAACTGAGTTTGGGAAAATGAAAGGAGAGGTTATAAAATATTTAAGTTTAGATGAATTTGTTAGAATTTTACCTGCTGGAGAAAGTCACGTTATAGAATTTGGTATGAAGGATGATTCAGGATAAAGTAAAGCCTGTTTTTCTGGTAGATGCAATGTTAGGAAATATTGCAAAAAAACTTAGATTATTCGGATTTGATTCTGAGTATTCTTCTAACATTATCGATAAAGACCTAATTCAAAGAGCAAAAAAAGAAAACCGGATTTTAATTACAAAAGACGCACTTGTTTCTGAAATGGCACAAAAACAAAAAATCTCTGTAATTCAAATCACAAAAAATGAAGAGATGGAACAATTAATTCACATTTTCAAGAAATTAAAGCTCTCAAAATTAACTATTAATGGAAATAAGGCAAGATGTACCGAATGCAATAAAAAATTACTAATAATTGATAAAGATCTTGTTTTGAATCAAGTGCCGGAAGGAATTATAAAGAATTTTGATGATTTTTGGAAATGTCCAAAGTGCAACAAGATCTATTGGGAGGGAACTCATATTGAAAGATTACAAAAATTTGCGGTTGAGTTAAATGGAAAATTATAATCAACTTTCTATTGAGGATGGAGAAATTCTTGTCAAAACCTCAAGAATCATAGTCACAGAGTTTCTAAAAAATAGAACAAAAATTGCATTAGACAGGAAATTTGAATCTAATTTTTCTTTTAATTCTGGGATTTTTGTAACGCTTAACAATGCATTAGGATTAAGGGGATGTATTGGATTTCCTCATCCCAAAAAAAAAATGCTTGATGTGCTTATAGAAGCTTCAGTATCAGCAGCTTTTGAGGATCCAAGGTTTCCACCAGTAAAAAGTGAGGAGCTTGATCAAATTACTTTTGGGGTAACGGTTTTAACACAACCTGAAGAGATTCATGTTTTAGATCCTAAAACATATCCTTCAAAAATTAAAGTTGGTAGAGATGGTTTGATAGTAAAAAATGGTTTTAATTCCGGATTGCTACTTCCACAAGTTCCAATAGAGTACAGCTGGACCGAAGAAGAGTTTCTAGGCCATACTTGTGAAAAGGCAGGACTCCCATGGGATTCTTGGAAGGATAAAGAAACTAAAGTTCAGAAATTTGAGGGTATTGTATTCAAAGAAGAAATTCCAAAGGGGAAAGTTATCAAAGAAGAGCTATAAAAATAGAATCCCCCCTTTTCCTTCGTAAAAACTGCACCATGATCCACGTTATGACGTAGAGTTTGTTTATTGGAGATTTGTTAAATTCTATTATCTTTGCAACAATTACGGGAAAGACTAGAGCTCAGCTAAATCAATTCTGCACAGAACAAAAACTGGAACGTGAAGTAATTACATTTGCAACTGACTCAATTTGCACTACAAAGAAACTAAATCTAAATTCAAAGAGGCTAGGTGACTTTAGCTTAGACAAGCAAGGCAATGATGTCTATTATTTACAAAATGGAATTTACCGCTTCAATGGTAAATGGAAGAAAAGAGGCATAGGTAATCTAGGAAACAAGCAGATCGAACACCTAGACACTATAGAAAAGGATGGTAAACTCTATCAGGTCTTTAACTTGTTGCGTGTCAATCGTCTTAGAACTGCGATACTTTCAAATTCTATAGAAGAAATTGGCAAGTTCAAAACAGTAGAACGGTTGGTAAATCTTAACGCAGACAGAAAACGGCTTTGGTTTAATGAACTCAAAAATATTGAGGATGAAATCATGATTGATTCAATGCCGATTTCGTTGAATTATTTTGAAAAATCTATGGTATAATCAACAGTTCGGTAATTCTGTTGATGAATTTTTCCAAATATGGAAATTCGTGTAACAAAATAGGTGTTACAAAAGATCACTCTTAAGTAATTTTATGTAACATGATAATGGGCATTGAAGGCTAGTTGGGCAGTACCTGTAATTGCAAGCATTTCATTCTTAACAATAATCTCGATTATTCCATCATCTTATGCCCAAGTTCTGTTCTCTGATAATTTTGATGACAACGACATCAGTGAGTATCAACAATTTGGAGGTTCCTGGACAACTGTGCTCGAATCTGGAACAGATTATGTTCTAAGACACACTTCAAACAGCAACACTGTAGTATTTCCACAAAGTGAAAGTTTTAGCAATAGTTATCAAGTAATAGCTGAGATTTGGAACGAAGATAACGATGCTGGTGGAGTGGCATTTGGGATAAACCCAGCTGATCCTGATAATCTTTATTCATGTTCGGCATCTTCAGACAGTGCCTTCAATTCTGGTATTTGGGAACATGTGAATGATGTTGATGGGACTCCAACAAATCAGCTAGCCACACAACCTTGGAATTACAAAAGATCTACGTGGTACACTGTTACAATTACAGTTGACCAAAACACTAACACCATCAACTGTACTTGGGAAAGTCAAGCTGGCATTGAACTAGACGTTACAGCTACTATACCAAGTCCATCAGTATCGGGCTCTGTTGGATTTTGGTTATCACATCAAGACAACTTTAAAGGTAATTTGTTGGAGGTAAGAAGTCTTGGTCCACCAGACACTGAATTCCCACAACTTAGTGTACAGGATCCGCAAAACATAACATACAACATTTCTGAAGTTCCGTTAAATTATGTGGCTAGTGACAATGTTGGGCTAAGTGGTTGTTCATATGAACTAGATAGCATCATCACCTCCCTACCAAACTGTCAAAACAGCATTTTGAGCTCACTAACACTACAGTCTCACAGTATCACGGTTTCTGCTACTGATACCTCAGGTAATACTAGTACGTCTCCTCTGATTGTATTTTCAGTTGATACTGATACATCACCACCACAATGGAATCCAGATCCAGAAAATATTGTATTGTTGGAGGGACAGCCCTTATTTTATGACGCAGATGCAACAGATAATGTAGCTGTTGCTTCCTTCTCCATTGATGATACAACAAATTTCAAAATAGACTCAATTTCTGGCTTATTAGAAAACAATATCCCTCTGGGCACCGGAACTTACCCTCTCACTCTGTCTGTGAGTGATTCTTCAGGAAACATGAACTCGGCATCAATTACTGTAAGTGTTCAATCGGTTGGAGTTACTCCTCCCGGATACAAGGTTGCATTTATCGCTGATCAAGGTTCAGGAAGTAGTGCAACCGCAGTCCTCAATGTTATACTAAATGAAGGAGCTGACATGGTCATGCATCAGGGAGATTTTGATTACAGCGATGACCCAGATGCTTGGGATGCTAAGATAACTAGCGTTTTGGGTCCGGACTTTCCTTACTTTGCTTCCGTTGGGAATCATGATGATGGAGCTGCTGTCTGGCCTATTTACCAGCAGAAATTAACCGATAGGCTAGCTCTAATCGATGGCGCTGTTTGTACTTTTGGCAGTGGCGGCATTGGAGTCAAGCAAAGCTGTACTTACAACGGTCTTTTCTTTGTCTTGTCTGGCGTTGGCACACTGGAATCAAATCATGCTACCT
>JADFLH010000041.1 GCA_022564515.1 Nitrososphaerota archaeon | reverse complement strand
TTTGGCTCTTGTTTACTTGCTCAATGAAACCGTTTTCGGCAATCTTGATCTTCCCCCTAAAGACTTCAGTGTTAGGTTTGTGCCCTATTGCTATAAAGATGGCATTACAGGGAATTTCAGTTATTTTTCCATCTTTGATGTTTTCAATTTTAACACCAGTGACATTTTGATCACCAAGAATCTCTTTTACCACATGCCACCACGCAAATTCAATTTTAGTATTAGCAAAGGCTCGTTGTTGAAGTACATGTGTTGCACGCAGCTCATCTCGTCTGTTTATGACAGTAACCTTGTTTGCTATCTTGGTCATGAATAAAGCATCTTCTACTGCAACATCACCACCGCCTACAAGACAGACATCTTTTCCTTTAAAGAAAAAGCCATCACAGGTAGCACAGGCCGAGACACCTTTTCCTTTGAGTTTTTCTTCAGACTCTAATCCAAGCCATATAGCAGATGCACCTGTTGCAATTATTACTGTATCTGCTGTCAGTTCCTTATCTGCTGTCTTGATCACAAATGGTCTTTTGTCAAAATTAACCTCAGTAACAGTCGCATCGAGTACTTTTGCACCAACTTTTTCGGCTTGTTCTCGCATTTTGAGCATTAAATCTGGCCCCATAATACCACCTGGGAATCCTGGAAAATTTTCTACATCGGTTGTGAAGATTAATTGTCCACCAGGTTGGTCACCTGCAATCACCGTTGTATCAATTCCTGCCCTTACGAGATAGATTGATGATGTAAATCCAGCTGGGCCTGAACCAATAACTACAGCATTTGTCATTTGATAACAGAAAAGAATTAGCTTTATCATCTATTCAAAGTTTTTTAGGAAAACAATCCGATAGAAAATCATGTATGAGTGTGAACAATGTCATGGAGATTCTGATCATTCAAAATACCACATTCCTATTGTTGATGAATCTAAAGGAAAGAAAGTCATGCTTCATCTTGAATGTTGTCCCAAAGAAAATTTGATAAAATTGCTCCATGAAAAAGTTGAGTCTGAAAAAATGTTTTTCGATGAGGCATTAAATCTATCTGAAAATTTGAGTGCTGAAAATATTGAGAAATTTGAGAAAAAATTTGGAACATATGACGAAATCAAACAGGGAATTAAAATAGACAAGTTAGTGGAAATTTTAGCAATAGTGGATCAGCTAAAAACACTTAGCTGATTTGTACCTATCATTAACATTTGATACGAACTGTTAATGAAGCAAAAATAAACCAAATTTTGGACAAAAAACAGGGGTTTTGTAAAGAACTAGGCATCAAAGGAGTAGTTACAACATTGCTTTTCTTTTTTCCAATTTTAAACAGCTGGGATAAGAATACTCGTCTGATTTTCTATTTCGTAATAGTGTCTAAGTATTATGATGACTAATGCAAACAGGTTTTACCTTTGTAAAATCCTTTACAGATATTTTTGCAGTGAATTATATGACATTGTGCAAATATTATTGATACATAAGTTATACGAACAAAAAATAGTTTTGAAAATTTTAGAAAGAAATAACTACACCAATGCCATAATTATGGCATGACGAATATGCAAAAATAATAATAAGAAAAAATACATATTCCCGTAATTATTTCAATTAATCAGTACAATTTTGGAAGATAATGAAATAGTTAGGAAAAATATCATGATAAAGATAATTAATGACAAATAGATGATGAGAGGAAGAGAAGAATATGACTAAATGTGCTGAATGTGATGGAAGTATCTCAATTCCTAATGATGCATTAGCAGGAGAGATTGTAACATGTCCTGAATGTGGTGCAAGTTTTGAATTAGTAGAGACACCACAAGGTTTTGAACTCAAGACTGCCCAAACGGTTGGTGAGGACTGGGGGCAGTGACCCATGACATTACTGTTCTTTATGATACCATCCGTTGGGAAGAAAAAGCATTACTAGAGGCTGGTAAAAAAAAGAACATCAACATTCAGATGCTTGACTGCAGGAAGTTGTGTTTAGATCTTGACAAAGAAAAAGACGGATATGGTACAGTGTTACAGCGGTGTGTAAGTTACTACAGAAACGTTCACTCTACTGCTGCACTTGAGGGCATGGGAGTAAATGTTATCAATTGTCTGAAAACTGGAATTTTTGCTGGGAATAAATTGTACACTCATATGTTGCTAAAAAAATATGGTGTTCCAACACCTCATGTTACTGTGGCATTTTCAAAAGAAGCTGCGCTTGAAACCTTAGAAGAAATAGGGTATCCCAGGATCATTAAACCAACTGTAGGAAGCTGGGGCAGATTGATTTCAAAACTAAATGATAAAGATTCTGCTGAAGGAATCATAGAAAGTAGAGAGAAGATGTATCCAATCCACCAGGTTCATTTTCTAGAGGAGTTTGTAAAAAGACCTCCAAGAGACATAAGGGCAATTATGGTTGGAGATAAAGTAGTAGCAGCGATTTACAGGCATTCTGGAAATGGAAACTGGAAAACGAATATGGCCCTAGGTGGAAGAGCAGAAAAGTGCGAGGTGTCTGCAGAGATGGAAGAAATATGTATTAAGGCAAAAAATGCAGTGCAAGGACAAATAGTAGGTGTAGATTTGATGGAAAGTGAAGATAGAGGGTTATTGGTCCACGAAGTTAACAACACAACTGAATACAAAAACACAGTTAGAGTCTGTGAAGTAGATATACCATCGCTGATGCTAGACTATGCTATTAAATCAAACAAGTAGAATTGGACATAGGTTTTACATTCACCCCCAGATTTGCAGTAAAGATGTTAGAGAAAGCTCTAAAGCTTTACACACCATCATTGAGTGAAAAACCAATAGCAGAATTTCTTGCGGACAGGTGTGATGATCTTGGATTCGAAAACATACACATGGATGAAGTTGGCAACCTAATTGCAACTAAAGGTTCAGGTTCTCCTAAAACGCTCTTGTGTGGACATATGGATACCGTTCCTGGAAAAATCAAAGTAAGAAGAGAAGGCGATATCTTATACGGAAGAGGAGCTTCTGATGCAAAGGCTCCACTGTTAGCAATGCTATTTGCTGCTGCATCCATACAAAATAACAATGGAACGGTAGTATTTGTTGCTACAGTTGATGAGGAAGGAAATGCAACTGGAATAAAGAATTTTGTAAAGGACAAACTGGATTTTGATTATGCAATTTTTGGTGAGCCAAGTGGGGTAAAACAAGTTACAATTTCTTACAAAGGACGTCTTGCAATTAATTTGCGAATAAATGTTGGGGAAAGTGTCCATGCCAGTGCCCCATGGCTTACAAAGAATGCAATTGAGGAATCAATGATATTTACTAGTGAATTGAAAAAAATCTTAGAATCCGGTCAAGAAGGTAAAAAGAAAGGAATGATGATAACTGCAACGCTTACTGAAATTAATGGCGGTATCAGTCACAACGTTACTCCAAAGGAATGTGTTTCTACTTTAGATATTAGGATTCCAGTGGGCATGAATTGTAAAAAAGTAGAAGAAAAAATTGCAGAGTCAGTAAAGGATATTGCAACAAAACGTGGCGTTGAAGCATTTTATTCAATTATAGATGAAACTGAACCATTTGAAGCTCCTCACAACTCTCCACTTGTAAGGGCATTTACACTAGGAATGCTGGATGTAGAGCACACAAGACCTACCTTGATTAGAAAAACTGGTACTGGGGATATGAATGTAATTGGAACACGTTTGAACATTCCGGTTGTCACGTACGGACCAGGTGATCCTCATGCATCTCATACAGTTAATGAAACAGTTTCAATTGATGAGTACCTCCGCGGAATAGAAGTTCTGAAAAGAACTCTACATCATTTAAAAAGACTTCATGACAGAAAGAAAAAGTAATGTTATGGTTTATTGGATTAGGAATTTCTGGAGTTGATTCAATTTCAACTTCAACTCAGAAACTTCTAAAACAGGCAGATTTTGTTTATCTGGAACAGTTTACAAGTCCAATTTCCAAATGTGAGATTTCCAAAATCAAAAAATTTGTTAAAAAAAATTTCAAAATTGCTAAACGTTGGATGATTGAAGACGGAAAAGAAATTTTAAAAAATGCAAAAAAGAACATTGTCATATTATTATCTTATGGGGATCCTTACATAGCTACAACACACATAGAATTGAGAACAAGGGCTATTCAGAACAAAATTAAGACTCTATCAGTACATGCTGCATCGGCTTTAACGTCTGTAGTAGGTGAGTGTGGTTTGCACTATTACAAAATTGGAAGAATAGTTACCATAATGAGAGATTTGAAAGCATTAACCACACCATATTATGTAATTTATAAAAATTTAATTGATGGTAATCACACTTTGTTACTTTTAGAATATGATCAAGATTCGAAATTTTTCCTTAAACCAAATAATGCTTTTGTGGGACTAATCGATACAGAAAAGGAGCAGAGAAGAAAGGTTATACTGCCTTCAACATTTGCTATTGTCGCTTCAAGAATTGGATTCAAAAATCAATCGATATCTTCTGGAAAAATTTCAATTCTCAAAAAGAAGAATTATGGTAAACCCCCACATGCAATAATTATTCCAGGTAAACTTCACTTTACTGAATCAGAAGCAATAATGGCCTTAACAAAATGCATTACAAAACCACTTGACAATTCTGAAAAAATTAAGAAAATCCCAAAACAGATGATTGAAAAATATGTTCCAATGGTAAGAAAATCATTAAAGGAAATTGTTCCTTATTTCAAAAATTCAAAGCACTTTCAGGAAGTTTTGGAGAATGCAGAATTGTATATCAAAGATGCAGAAAATTTTTTGGAGCAGGGTAAAGATGAGGTTGCGATTCTAAGTATTGGATATGCTGATGGCCTGGTAGATTCTCTTAGAATGGTAAAGGGATTAGAACCACAAATGTAATTTTTATCGATGAATTAAAGAAGGGAATGATTTAGAGAAAAACTATTGAATATAATTAACAAGTCAATTTTATCGGCAATCTATGTTTCCTCAATAACTCAAATGGCTCCCGTAGAAATTATAAAAGAAAAAAATCACCTCTCAGAAGAATTCATCAATAAAAGAATTGAAAACATGATAAAAAACGGTCTCATCAATGATGACAAACAAAGCTTGACAGAACTTGGTCGTACCTCTTTGAGAGTAATTTTATCTGGAGGTGTTTTTGACATTATTCATCCCGGACACATTCATACACTTAATTCTGCAAAGGGCCTTGGTGAGGTTTTAGTTGTTGTGGTTGCTACCGACAACACTGCACAAAAAATGAAAAAACGAAAACCGTTACATAACCAAGAACAACGAAGAAGTTTAGTTAATTCTTTAGCAATGGTAGATCTTTGTGTAATTGGATATGAAGGAGACATTTTCAAAACTGTTGAGCAAATCAAGCCTGAAGTGATTGCTTTGGGATATGATCAGATTCATCAGGAGAAATTCATTGTTGATGGTTGTAGAAAGTTAAATCTCAATATCAAGGTTGCAAGATTACAGTCTCCAATTCCAGAAATTTCAAGCTCTGAAATCGAAATGGCATATGGCAAAGACATACACGGAATTTAGATAATTATGAATGTATTGGAATTGTAATTGTCACTATGCTTTCATCTGATAGTTTAGCTGCTTTTCTAAGATTTGTTTTAGAAATTAGTTCAATGATTTTTTTGTCGTGAAGAGTTCTTTCTAAACGAATCAATTCACAATCAATCGATTTGTTGAGTTTGGCTTTGAAACACCTTACCCATCCATACGTCCTTTTCTCGTCAGAAAATCCTTTAATCAAAATTCCCTCTAGTGCGTCAAACTGATGAATTGCTTCTACGTATTCATTTTTGATAAGATTGATGTTTAGAGTTCCAGGAAAGGGAACATGCCCAATTTTTTTCTTGAATTGTTTAGTATACCCTTTTAGAGACATATAATATGCGCCTTCCCCCATTCCAGAAACTACGGTTCCTTGCAATTCAACATATGGTGGAAACGAATCAAGACTGGTACGAAGAGTTGTGAAAAGTTTTACAACTTCTGAATATCCTTTTGTTGTAATTTTTAAGGAAAAGTTTCTGCCAGTCATTATTCGTTCAATGAATCCATCTTTTTCTAATTCCAAAAGATGTTTTGAAGCTGCCTGCTGAGATTTTTTAATTCTTCTGCCAAGGGAGGAACTCGTAATTGGAATAAAATTATGTTTTGCTCCTTTCGACAGAAGATAAGTGAGTGTTAGGATGTGTTGTATCTTAAGGTCAGTCATAAAGAATTTTATGCGAGTCCAAGTTCTGAAAATGTTTTGACTTTCAAAACACTTGGTGTTGATAGCTTTACAGCGCGGTGACCTATAACACATTCAATTCCAGCGTTTTTGGCACCTTCAAGAAGTCGTTGTGTGATGATTCCATCTATCACTAGATACTTGATACCTGATTGAGTCGAGAGTTTGTTAACCACTTCGCTTATTGGGACTTTAAAAATTTCTTTTTGATCACTGTCTAGTGCTATTGCTTCCAGTGTTTCATTGAGATTTGGATAGAGTCTTGATGCAAGTTCGGCTATGAGTTTGTCAGCGTCATTTTGTATTGTTGGAGTTATTTGTTCTTTCAAACTTTCAACAACAGGTCTTAAAATTTCATCAATCCTTTGAGGAGTAAGATCTTCAACTTCAATTCCAGGATCTGCTCTCAGTTCATAGTCAATGTCTACAACAGATTTTAACTCCTTAAGGATAAATCCTCCTGCTCTATCACCATCTAAAAATGCAATCACGTTTTTCTTTTTATCACAAAGACTTTTAATTGATTCATCAATTTTTGCACCTTCAATTGCAAGTGCATTATCATATCCTGCTCTTAAAAGATTGATAATATCAGCCCTACCCTCCACTAGTATGATCCAATTGGAATCAAAAACGCCGGAACTACAAGATAATTCTGATGGACCGTAAGTTGTTACTTTTCCAGGGACACCTTCGTGTACATCTCTTAACATTGTATCACCTTCGCTAACAGTCTTTGTTGCCCATCTTTGTTTGATTTCTTTAGCCCTTTTCACAATATCCTCTTTTTTGGCAGCTCTTACATCATCAATTGTATCCAATTTGAAAGTACAATCAAAGGGGCCAACTTTATCGATGCTCTCAATAGCCGCTGCAATTAAAGCACATGTATCAATGTCCGTACTCATTGGAAGTAATGCTTCGCCAGAAGTAGTATTTGCTGTAGATATTGTTGTAATCTCAATCCTACCAACTTTTGATAGGCGTTGTAATTCGTTTAGATTCATCTCTGGACCTAACAATCCTTCGGTCTGACCAAAAATTGCTCCGATTATATCTGTTCTTTCAACGAGCCCATCAACTTGGTAGGAAAGCTTAACATGATATTTGACAATTCCCGATTGAGGCAATACATTATCAACTCCTTAAATAACAACGATTGTTCTTCCTAACTTTGGTTATATTTGCGTATCGACATTTTTTACATATGGATGATAAAATTTGTACCTATTTCCATCATTTAACAACAAATCGAAAGTTAAAACTAGAGAGCGCTAGAAAAATAGAAAATGGTTTTTCTCTTACTCAGTGGTAAACGATGAACCGCATGAACATGACTTTGTAACATTTGGATTGTTTATTTTAAATCCAGAGCCCATGAGACTTTCTATGTAGTCAACATTTCCACCTTTAAGGTGATCTATACTGTAACTATCAATGATTATTTTTACTCCATTTTCCTCAAGCACAAGGTCATCTTCTTCAGGTTTTTTTTCAAAACCCATGCCGTATGAAAGACCTGAACAACCACCACCCTGAACATAAACTCTAAGATATTCTGGCTTGTCAGCTTCCTCTTTCATGAATTCTTTAATCTTCTCTGCAGCTTTTGGAGTTACAGTCATTACTTTTTGTGTTTGTTCTGTTGCCATTATACTTCAAAATCTGGCTTTAATTATAAAAACTTTCCACACTCTACCTACTAGGAGTCAAAAAGAATAAAATTAGGAACAGCTTATTTTTTAGACTTGTTAACGAATGCTGTCATTCGTTCTTCACGATCTGGATGAGTAAAGCAGTTTCTCCAAGCTAATAGTTCGACACCAAGACCAGTATCAAGATCTGCGTTTCTTCCTTTGTTAATTGCCACCTTTGACATCTGTACTCCCATAGCAGAATTTTCTGCAATTTTCTGAGCCAGTTTAATTGCTTCTTCTTGCAAAGATGCTAAAGGAACTACTTGATTTACCAATCCAATTTCTTTAGCTTCATCTGCTTTGATCATTCTTCCAGTATAAACAAGCTCCTTTGCTTTTGCTATTCCCACTATTCTCAATAATCGTTGGGTACCACCCCATCCTGGAGGAATTCCAATGGTTACTTCTGGTTGACCCATCTTTGCGGTGTCAGCTGCAATTCTAATATCACAAGACATTGCAAGCTCACAACCACCTCCTAATGCAAAGCCGTTTATTGCCGCAATGGTTGGTTGTTTCACAAGTTCCACAGTTGAAGTAAGAAGTTGGCCAAGTTTTGCATATTCTACAGATTCGTCCGGAGAAAGTTTTGACATGTATTCAATGTCTGCACCTGCAGAGAATGCTTTCTCGCCTACTCCAGTAAGAATGATGACTTTTACACTATCATCCTTTCCTAGATTTTCGAAAGTTTTGATTAACTCTTTAGCAACATCCAGGTTCATTGCGTTTAGTTTTTCAGGACGGTTGATTTTGACAGTGCAAACACTGTCTGTTTTTGATGTCTGTATTAAAGCCATAATAAAATTTGAAATTATACCGAGTTTAAGTGTTATCTATTATTTTCTGTGGTTTCCCCATTGCATCAAAGCTGATGCGGCAGCTGCCCAATCTCTCAGGTCGTCAAATACAGGGATTCCTTTTTCTTCTATTCGCTTTGAAACGCCTTTTGTATAAGGTCCGCCGTTTGCACCAACAAGAAGAGATTTTTTGCCCTTATTCGAAAATTGAGCAAGATAATCAATTATGATTTCATCTAGAGGATCATCCTGAAAAACAAACCATGGCATAATGATGTCAACGTTATGATCATCCATGAAAATTTGAATTACGAATTGATAATCTTCGGCTGTTGCTCCACCCGTTACATCAGCTGGATTACCATTTCCAATAACATAGGTTGGTGGAAAGTGATCTTTCATCTTCTTAAGGCTATTTGGAGAGACTTTTGCAATGGCAAGTCCAAGTCTCTCGAAATGATCAATTGCTCCAATCATTGGTCCTGCACCATTACTTGTTAATGCACAACGGTTGCCTTTTGCATAGGGTTGCCATGCTAATGCTTTTGTAACTGCAGCAAGTTCCTGATAACTATCAACTGAGATTATTCCGGCTTGTTTGAATGCCCCCATAATGATTGCGTTTGAACCTCCGAGAGAACCGGTATGAGAGGCTGCCTGTTTTGCTCCCGCTGTACTTTTTCCACTCTTCCAAATTACAATGGGTTTCTTTTTCTCTTTCATTACTCGTTTGGCAGTATGAATGAATTTTCTACCATCACCAAAGCCTTCAACGTATAATGCGATTACTTTGGTTTGTGGATCATTTGCTAGATACCAAATCATATCTGCTTCATCTACATCAGATCTGTTACCATAACTCACCATTTTAGAAAGACCAAAAGAGTCAGCAGTTTCTAGGAAGCTTATTCCCATCGTTCCACTTTGGGATAAAAATGCAACAGATCCTAGTTTTGCTCTTACCATTCTTGCTTGTCCTTGGAAGGCACAATCAAAACGATTTGCAGCATTAAATATTCCAATACAATTTGGACCAATAATTCTGATTTTGTGTTTTGCAGCTAATCTTTTTACTTCTGCTTCGTATTCTGCTCTTTTTCCACCGAGTTCTTTTCCTCCACCTGAAACAATTACGACACTATGAATTCCTTTCTTAGCACATTCTTCTAGAATAGGAGGTGTAATGGAAAGATCAACACATACTATAACGAGGTCTATCTTTTCTGGAATTGAAGAAATTGATGGATAGCATTTGATTCCAAGAATTTTTTCCTGCTTTGGATTAATTGGATAAACTTTTCCTTTATAATCATGTTTTGCCATACTATCAAGAACTGAATTTCCTATTTTTCCAGGGGTTGCAGAAGCACCAACAAGTGCAACGGTTTTTGGAGTAAAGAATGTCTCCATGAAAGAAGAGTTTGGTTTTGCTGTGGAAATAGCATTATTCTTTACTTCGTTTCTTAAAATAATTTTAGCATCTACAACTGCATATGATTTTGGATAAAATACAACTGGATTAAAGTCAATACTATCAAAATGAGTTGCATGTTCTACACCAAGTTTTCCAATTCGAACAAGAGCCTTTGAAATCATATTGATATCGATAGGTTTGCTTCCACGAAAGCCTTTGAGAAGTTTAGAACCCTTTAATTCGGCTAACATTGATTTTGCATCCGAAGTTGTTATGGGAAGCATTCTGAATGCAACATCCCTCATAACTTCTGTTAAGATTCCACCCATTCCAACCATTATGACTGGACCAAACTGGGGATCATTTTGTAAACCTACAATTAGCTCAACTCCTTTTGGAACCATTTTTTCAAGTAAAATTCCTTTTACTTTTATGCCCTTTTTCTTCGAAAGACGCCCGTACATGTCATTGAAAGTTTTCTTAACATCATTGACATTATCGATTCCAATTTTAACACCACCAACATCAGTTTTATGAAGAATTTGTGGAGAAACAACTTTCATTACAAGTGGGAATCCTAGTGTTTTTGCTGCTTTAATTGCTTCATTTGGTGATTTGACCAACTCATAATCAGGTACTGAAATTCCATAAGTTTTGAGAATTGATTTTGATAATTCTTCTGTGATTACTTTGTGGTCTGTTTGTATAGTTTCGTCAAAGATTTTTTTCACAGAAACCATAATTAGATCGTTGAATTCTTAATTCATTATATTAAACTTTGGTCACAAATGGAATGTTGATTTGAAATTTTTGTAAAAAGTATCCATGTTTTTCTTTACTGTCGAAATATTTGCATTAATGTCCTGACGGATTTTTGTTGTATCGATATTAGCAATCTTGCCTTGTTTTTTCTCTATTTCGTCTAACCAAAGATTAACTATGTTTTCATCAACCTCAAGATGAAATTGCAAACCAACGGCAGTTCCTAACTGAAAAGCTTGATTAGAGTAATCATTTGAGTGCGCAAGTCTAATTGCATTGTTCGGAAGATCAAATGTGTCTTCGTGCCAATGAAAAACAGTAAAAGGGTTTACAAAACCTGAAAATAATTTTGAACCTGAATCGTCTATAGTTAGATCATGGTAAAAACCAATTTCCTTTTTTACTCCAGGATAAACATTTGCTCCAAATGCTTTTGCAATAAGTTGAGAGCCTAAACATATGCCTAAAATTGGTTTTTCTCTTGTTACAAAATCACGAATTAATTGTTGTTCATTTTTTAGATAAAAATGATCATCATTTGCACTTTGAGGTCCTCCTAAAATAATTAGTACAGAGAAATCAGTTTTTGGAAATTTTTCTTTCTTTGCAAAAACTGATTGGATCTTAAATCCATCAGCGTTAAGAAGTTCTCCCAATATCCCAGATTCCTCCAATCGTGTGTTCTGAATTACCAAAACGTCTGTCATTTACCTAATTTTTTGCCAAAGTGCTTAATATGTCAAATTAGATTGCATTATATGCAGATTACAGAAGGGGAATTTCAGGATGTTAGAAATTTTATTTCGTTACTGAATTCTCAGGTCAATAGCGTAGTTATCGTTGAAGGCAAACGAGATTCAGAGGCATTAAGAAAAATTGGATTTTCAGGAACGGTTTTAGAATTACACAAATTTGGCGGTTTGATAAGATTTGTTGATTTTGTTGCAAAATATGACAGGGTGATTATCTTGCTTGATGGAGATAGAAAAGGAAAATATCTTACTGCAAAATTAATCGAGCAGCTACAACGCAGAACAAAAATTGATTTATCGTTTAAAAGAAGGCTTGTTTCAATTACCAAAGGAAAAATTAGATTTATCGAACAGCTTGTGTGTTACGAATCTTTTTTCAGTTAAAGTTTAAGGCCAGATTCCTTTTAGATTGAATGC
>JADFLH010000040.1 GCA_022564515.1 Nitrososphaerota archaeon | reverse complement strand
TTTGGAAATGTGAGAATGAACTTGATTTTTTGTATGGTTATTACGTAGGAAAAATCGAGGAAGGAGCTCTTCATTACTTACTAAAGGCCACCAGAGCTTCTGCAGGTGGTTATGTAGATTCATTTGACATTAGAGGAATAATTGAAATGCACAAAAACGACCTCAGAGATGCAATTAAGCGGTCAACTTCCCCTTAATTTTAAAGTGATTTTTTCGTAAAACAGTGATTTACAGTTTGTATCAAATGTAAAAAAAGAATGAAGGCCATAAGACCAATATACTGAATTGATTTCAGTTGGATCATCCATACTTTCAATTATTTAAGACATAAAAAAGGGATTCATGTGTAGTCAATATCTGCAAACGGGTATTGTCGTGCAAACCATACTAGATTTTGATTTATTGTATGATTTCACAAAAATTAATTATCTAAACAAATCTTCTTTATCTGGACGAAGAAGAGATTTGACTGTGCCTTCATTACCACTGAATTTATAATTTCGAATTATTGCTGCAGGAGTTCTAAGAAGTTTTCCTCTGACTAATTCAGATGCAGAACAAAGCTCATCCGCAATAGCTATTACTGTAACTCTGAGCAATTTTCCATGTATGTCCTTTTTCCCTTTATAATCTAAAATAGAATCCATCCCTGCAACACCGATAGCACAATCGGTTTGTCCCATTCTAAATGGTCTTCCAAAGGTATCAGAAATTAAAACTGCGATTTTTTTTCCAGTTTTCTTTAAAATTTCCTCTCGAAGGGCTCTTGCAGATTTGTCAGAATCTGTTGGCAGTAATGTAACGTACCCATTGCTAACATTACTTTCATCAACCCCAGCATTTGCACACATAAGACCATGTTTTGTCTCGACAATAATTACACCATTTTCCATTCTAACAATTCTTTTAGTCTCTGATAAAATAATCTCGACAAGTTTTGGATCTTTATTATATTCCGAACCAATCCCCACGGCAAGGACTGATGGAATGATGGTGGATAAATCTACAATTCTTCCTTCTTGTTTTGATATTATTTTTTGTGATAAAACAAGTATGTCTCCATCCTGAAATTTTTGTTTTGAAGATGTAAATAGATTTGAAAGCTTTTCGCCTATTTCTATTTCTTTGTCAATTGGCAAGGGAATAATTTCTATTGTCATGGCTTTGTTTCTAAAAACCCCAAGACATATTATGCTAATGTTGGTGTTTCAAGGGTCAAGTTGAAGTGTTTGTTTATTATACCTAAAATTCTGGATAGGTCTTTTTCCTCAAGTATTACATTAGCCAAATCTTTTACCTTATCTTGAGCTCTAAAGGCAATACCCAATCCACAAATGTCAAACAAAGTAATATCATTTGCACCGTCAACGACTACCACAATATCTTCTTTGTTCTCCCCCCATTCCTTTATTTTGAGCATTGCTGACTTGGCTTTGTCAGAATCCACATTAATTGTTACATCATCTAATTTCTTTTCTTTGAAAATTAATTCATTTGAAAAAACATAATCAAGATCAAGTTCTTTTTGTAGTCTTTCTGTCATGATTCTAAAACCTCCTGAAATTGCCATTAACCTCCATCCTGCTGCCTTTAGAATTTTACATGTCTCCTTTGCACCCGTCATTATTGGCAAAGAATCGGCTACTTCTTTGCAGATCTCAAAATCCATGCCCCTTAAGGTGTTCACTCTTGTATGTAGTCCCTCTTCCCAGTTTATTGCCCCCTGAATTCCCTTTTTTGTGATTTCCCAAATTTCATCCTCCTTGTTTATTTTTTCTCCAAGCAAAGGAAGATATTCTGCATCAAAAAGAACTCCCTCAACATCAAAAATTGCTAGCAATTGATTTCTGATTTCAGTCCTGAAATTTTAATATATTAAAGTTGATATATTTTAATGATCAGATACCGCTATCCATAAATCACACATCATGGCTGTACTTTTCATGGGTGAGCTTGAGCATAAATATGAAGTAGAAATCAAACTGACTGAAAAACGGCAAAAACTACCAGACAGTGTTAAAGATGAAATGAAACAATCAGGAATGATGGATGAAAAGGGAAAACTCAAACTAAAGGGAGTGAGTCCAAAAATGCTCAAAAAAATGAAGCTTGAATATGTTGATTGCCCTGTGTTAAATGATAAAATACAGTTTATCCAGTGCTTTGTTTGTCCAAATTTTCAAAGTAGAGTCATGGGAAAGGTTCTCTGCAAGGGCGAACCACTTAATTGATCTTATTTACCTGATGCCAAGTTTTGCCAAATTACAGAGGTATAAAAAGTGATTTTTCATATCAAAAAACAGTTTGAGTAAAGAGAAAATCGGTATAACTGTATCAAAAAATGATGATTTTAGTGATTGGTATACTCAGGTTGTTTTAAAAGCTGAATTAGCAGACTATGCACCAGTTAAAGGCTTAATTGTTCTTAGACCAGATGGCTATGCAATCTGGGAATCAATCAAAAAATCATTAGATGAAAAATTTGCAAAGCTTGGAATAAGAAATGGCTTTCTTCCTATTTTAATTCCAGAGTCTTTGTTAAGCAGAGAAAAGAGACATTTTGCTGGATTTATCCCACAAGTTTTTTGGGTAACACAGTCAGGAGAAAGCAAGCTTGGCGACAGACTTGCTTTACGACCGACATCTGAGACCTTAGCATATTCTTTATATTCAAAATGGATAAAAAGTTGGAGAGATTTACCTCTTAAAATCAATTTTTGGAATACTGCCTTACGTGCAGAAATAAAGAGTACAAAGCCTTTTCTTAGAACATCAGAATTTTTGTGGCAAGAAGGACACACTGTTCACACTTCAAAAGAAGAAGCAGAAAAAGAGGTCATGAATATTTTACAAGTTTACAAGTCAACTATTGAGAAAGAATTAGCAATACCTGTAGTAACAGGTAAAAAAAGTGAGAAGGAAAAATTTGTCGGAGCTGTATACACTACTACAATGGAATCCATAATGCCAGATGGGAAAGCACTACAGATGGGAACATCACATTTTTTGGGACAGAATTTTTCAAAACCATTTGAAGTTAAGTTTGCCGACAAAGATAATGTCGAAAATTTTGCATGGCAAACATCATGGGGAGTTTCATGGAGATTAATAGGAGCAATGATAATGACTCATGGAGATGATATTGGTTTAGTATTGCCTCCCAAAGTTGCTCCAGTTCAAGTTGTTATAATTCCAATTTATTATTCTGATGAGGAGAAACAAAAAGTTTTGAAAAAAGCAAATGAAATTCAAAATATTTTTGTTAAAAAAAACATTAGAGTGCATGTTGATGACAGAGAAGAACTGACTCCTGGTTACAAGTTCCATGATTGGGAACTCAGAGGAATTCCTTTAAGAGTAGAAATCGGTCCTAAAGACATTGAAAAAAATAAAGTTGTTTTAGCAAAACGGCACAATAAAGAAAAGTTGGATCTATCATTTGATGAAATTAATGAAAAAATAGAATCTATCTTAGATGACATTCAAAAACAGATGTTAGTTGCCGCCAAAAAAATTCTTGAAAAAATGACTCGTGATGTTTCAAACTATGATGAATTTAAATCAGAATTAGAAAAGGGAGGGTTCTTACAAAGTCCTTGGTGTGGTAAGGAAGAGTGTGAAGCGAAGATAAAAGAAGAAACTGGTGCAGAGATTCGTGTTATTCCGTTTGAAAGTGAAAATTCAAGTAAAAAATGCGTGTATTGTAATGAGCAAAGTGTGTCTATACCAATTTTTGCTCGTGGATATTAGGTTGTAATTAGCCACAGATATAATAATATCCCGAAATGACTGAAAAGTAATTCATGACTACAGTTCCAGAACAAGAATCAAAAAAAACTCTTGTAGAACAATTTAATGAAACTCGTGCAAGAACTTTGGAATTAGTTAGAACATTAGAGGTAGATGATTTTGTTGTCCAGACTGCCTTTTACACGAGTCCTCCAAAATGGCATGTTGGTCATGTCAGTTGGATATACGAAGCTATTCTCAGTAAAATCGATAAGAATTATGAATTTTATTCAAAAGAATTTTCAAAATATCTCAACTCGTATTATCAACAGTTTGGAGTGCCTCACGATAAGGGTCAAAGAGGCATAGTATCAAGACCAACAGTGAGCCATATTTTAGAATATTTTAATATAATAAATCAACGTGTGAAAAATTTTATTGAAAACAATCCACTATCTGATGAATATTCCAGATTGTTTTTAATGAGTATTCATCATGAATGCCAACATCAAGAGCTTTTAATTTATGACTTGCAACATTTGCTTGCAGATCAATATCTACTTGTGAGAAAAAATAATCCGCCAACACCACACTCAATTAAACAAAAAGATGTTGAAATCAAAGGTGGTTTGTATACCATGGGCTATAATGGAACAGATTACTGTTATGATATAGAGTTACCAGAACACAAAGTCTATCTAAGTGATTACAAAATTGATTCATTTCCGATTACCAACAGTCAATATCTCAAATTCATGGATGCTGGAGGTTATGAGGATTACAAATTTTGGTTGTCTGATGGATGGGAAAAAGTGAAAGAAAACCAATGGAAGGCTCCAATGTATTGGGAAAAAATAGATGGTCAATGGGTGACAAAAGATTTTCTAGGCAAACGAAAAATCAATCCAAATGAACCGGTTTGCCATGTCAGTTTTTATGAAGCAGATGCTTTTTGCAATTGGGCACAAAAAAGACTACCAACTGAAGCTGAATGGGAAAAGGCTGCATGTTGGGATGAAAACAAACAAAAAAAGAGGATTTTTCCATGGGGCAATGAACAACCATCTAATGAACATGCAAATTTGTTAGAATCATACCTTTGGTGCAGTTCTGAAATTGGTTCATACCCAAAAGGAAAAAGCCCAAATGATTGTCATCAAATGATTGGAGATGTTTGGGAATGGACTTCATCAGAATTTGTTGGATACCCTGGTTTTAAAACTGGATTTTCAGAGTATAACGATAAATGGTTTACAAACCAAAAGGTGTTACGTGGTGGTTCGTTTGGAACACCAAAAATGTCAATTCGGGGTAGCTATAGGAATTTCTTTAGATTAGATGAACGATGGTTATTTTCAGGTTTTAGATGTGCTGATACCATCTAGTTGTTGTTTTGATGCTAAAATTAAGGCAAAATAGCTATTCTCATCTTGCCAAATTTTGATTATATTAAATCCAGCACTTTTTAATAATTCATGAATTTTTGTAATGGAGTATTTGTATGAATTTTCAGTATGAATTAATTCATCCTTCTCAAAAGATAACAAAAGATTAGCTTTTGTAATTTGGACGGATTGATTTTCAAGTGAGCGTAGGTACATTTCTATTCTATTTTCATCGTCATTGTAAAATGCAACATGAGAAAAATTTTCTAGATTAAAATTTCCGTCAAGCTCTTGGTTAATTCTTTGCAGTATGTTAAGATTAAACTGTGCGGTAATTCCTTGAGAATCATTATAAGCGTCTTCCAAAACATCTTTGTCTTTTATAAGGTCTAAACCAATCAAGAAAAGATCTGATTCTTTCATGGCGTTGTTTATCTTTTTTAGAAACTCAAATCCTGATTTTGGTGAAAAGTTTCCAAAACTTGAACCTAAAAAGGCAATCAAGTTTGGTTTTTTGTCATAATCTTTAATGAATTCTAAACCTGTTTCGTATGTATCTATAATTCCAGTTATTTGTAAATTATCATATTCCTTTTGTAAATTTAGTGATTCCTCTTTCAAAATATCAGAAATATCAATTGGCATGTATTCAATTGTATCTTGGGTTTTGTCCAATACATCCAAAAGCAGTCTCGTTTTTATTGATGAGCCGCTTCCTAATTCGACTAGCCTAAATTGTTGTTCAATATATTGTGGCAGGCTAAATTTTAGTTTTTTAAGAATTTCAATTTCGATTCTAGTAAGATAATACTCGGGCAGCGAACAAATTTTTTTAAAAAGCCTTGAGCCCCTATCATCATAGAAAAACTTGGGGCTGATGAATTTTTGTTTTTGCTGTAAGCTATGATGTATTTCTTTGGCGAATCTACTCTCAAATTTAGTTGATTCTGGTTTAAAGTATCTTAAACCCTCAGCGACTTGATAGTTTTCATAACCGAAAGTTTTCTGAATTGATTTGATACTCAAGTATTAATGCGTTCTTTTTTTCGTATACATAAATGCTTTTCCAAATTTACTATCATGCTGCAAATTATACTTGATTGGGCCGACATTTTTTGTCTTTCATTGTCAATATTTCTTTTTTTTACAATCAGTGGATGACTATTACGTCATTAACTAAAATGATTATTTCGGTGTGTATCAAATGTTAATGTTATTCAGAAAGTTCAAAAATTAGTTCAATGTGTATGTAAAATTCAATAATTTTATAAAAAGAATAAAATAATAAGCTGAAAGTGAAAGTTACAAAGATCATAAAGGCAGAAAGAAGCAAAGTTTTCAATACAATAACAGATTTTGAAAATCTTCCAAATAGCCTACCTGAATTCTTCAACTCAATTAAGATAGTTAGCAAAGAGGGCAATGTTACCATTATTGAAGAGTCTATTAAGATGGCTGGGAGAGATATTACACAGACAACAAAACATATTCTAACACCACCAGAAAAACATGAAG
Source organism: Nitrososphaerota archaeon (assembly GCA_022564515.1). Taxonomy (GTDB): domain Archaea; phylum Thermoproteota; class Nitrososphaeria; order Nitrososphaerales; family Nitrosopumilaceae; genus DRGT01. The sequence goes on along the minus strand of JADFLH010000040.1, from coordinate 5,809 downwards.
TTTTAGTAATGACGGGAGATGCAAAGGGCAGCCATATTGTAGAAACATACGAAAATGTTTCAGAAGGCACAAAGGTAACTGTAGATGGAGACTTTAAGCTCTCAGGCAAACTAAAACTCGTAGGATTTATTGCAAAGCGCAAGATTGAAAAAAATATTAACGAGGTGATGGATGCCATAGCAAAAATAGTTGAACATGAATGATTATCCTTAGTTACATTAGCATTTGATACGAACTATTAATCGAAATCACAAACTGTCGACTACAGTTTTAATGAAATGTTAATGTCACAAAATAATGTGACAAAAGTACATCTTTATTTATTTTCATACCATATCATCTATTTGGGCACGGGTATGAAATTTGAATATAGTGATCCAAGGTGTGGGCAGTGTATAAAGTTGGAAAAGATCGAAGTTGATGGGGTCTGTGAGTGTATATGCCACACTCAAAATAATCCTTTTTTAAGGTTTCACTAATATCACTAGTTGATTTTTTACGCCCGAGAGATTCTATTTTTACACTACCAATGAATTCTTTGAGAGTCAAATTTTATTCAGTACTACAGGGATTTTTAATTAATTTTTGATATAAGAAGGTTTTTTGAGTTGTATTTTTGTAGATCCGCTTTCCGTCAATCTAGAATAAATTACTCTTGATATAGTTCTTAAGTCAATTGAAAACATGGTTGAAATTCTCAAGATTGAAAATTTAAAAAAATATTTTATTAAAAAAAGTATCTTTAGTTCAAAAGTATCTACTGTTCGAGCAATAGACGATGTTTCCTTTAGTATTCAAAGAGGAGAGGTATTTGTTTTAGCTGGGGAATCAGGATCAGGAAAATCAACAATTGCTAAATTAATTCTAAGAGCAATTGAACCGGATTCAGGAAAAATAATTTTTGAGAATGAAGAGATAAAAAACAATGCAAAAAGTCTTCAGAAAATCCAAATGGGATGTCAGATGATACACCAAGATCCTTATGATTCAATAAATCCCAGAATGAAAGTATTTGACATTATTTCTGAACCACTAGAAATTCATAATATTGGAAATAGGGAAGAAAGGAAAAATAGAATTTTTGATGTTTTAAAAGATGTAAAATTAGAACCTGTAGAGGAAATTTCAAACATGTATCCTCACATGCTTTCTGGAGGACAGCGTCAAAGAGTTGTTCTTGCTCGTGCCTTGTCCTTAAAACCCAAGTTGATCATAGCTGATGAACCGGTATCAATGCTAGACGTTTCAATTAGAGCTGAATTATTAGAATTGATGAATAAGCTTCAGAAAAAACACAACATTTCCTTCCTTTACATTACACATGATTTTGCCACAGCAAAATTTTTTGGTCAAAGAATTGCAATCTTGTATTTGGGAAAAATTGTTGAAATGGGGTCGATTGAGGATGTGTTACTTTATCCAAAACATCCTTACACTCAAGCATTGATTGATGCAATTTCAGAACCAGATCCGGAAAACCTCCACAAAGAAAAGAAAATTCGAATCAATGAACCATTAGATATTGACGTCTATGAAGGTTGCAGGTTCCGAGCAAGATGCCCTTATGCCATAGAAGAATGTAAAGAAGAGCCACCGCTGGAAAAATTAGACAACAATAGAGAAGTAGCTTGTTTTGTCAAGTTGGATTAGGTAAAAATAGTATCCCCCCTTTTCCTTCGTAAAAACTGCACCGTGATTCATGTTATGACGGGAAGTTTGTTTGTTGGAAATTCGATAAATAGAATTTGTAATGATTTTCATTATGGCTAGCCACATTAAATTTCTCAAAGGCTATGGCATTTCAGTAAGACAAAAACAAAATCAGATTTTCATTACAAACAGAAAAGAATCTTTTACGAACGAACAAGATCAAGAAACTTACGTTGTTGTATAACTTCCATTATAGCTTGAAATAATTAAGGAAACTCCAACAACTCACACACTACGTCATAACGTGGATTATGGTTGACTTTTCGTGCGTAGGAGGGGGAGATACTATTTTTAGTTGGATTAGGTTGTCATAGAAGGCATCCGCTTGTCCTTGTAAATTACAACATGAGAAACGCCATTTTTTGGATACACTCCGTAGATTAATTTCGCTTTTTGTACAACAGAATCCTTTAGAGACACTACAATGAACTGACTTTCCCTTGATCTTTCTTCAAGAATTTTTGATAATTTTTCAGAGTTTGGTGCATCAAGATGAGCATCAATCTCATCAAACAGATAGAAGGGGGAAGGTTTGAGTTTTTGGAGAGCAAGGACAAAAACCACAGCAGCAAGAGTTTTTTCACCACCACTAATTGATGTAGATTCCCGTTTTGGTTTGTTCTGAAATTGAATTAGATATGAAATTCCTGATGAGAAAATATCATCCTCGTTTTGAAGCTCTAGCCATGCATTGCCACCAGTCATTTTGGAGAAAATAAGACGGATTTCTTTATCCACCTTATCAAATGCATCAAGAAATGTTTGACGTTTATCTTTTTCAATGGCCTCGATAAACCGAATAATTGAGTTTCGCTCTTCTTCAAGAGAGTTTTTTCTAGACGACGTTGAACGGTAGCCATCAGCAATAATTACGTATGTAGCTGGGGCTTTTGCATTTATTTCTGTTAGTGTACGCTGCTCAGCATATAGGGGTTGAAGAATGTGGCTGACATCAAATGTTTCTTCAGATTCATCTAGTCCATACGCATCAATGATTTTTTGGATACTGGTTTCCTTTTCATACAATTCTTTCAAATCTCTTCGCAAAGAATCTGACTGCCTTTCAAAACTGTTAATTTCTTTGGTAAGAGATTTTTCTCTTTCATGAAGTGATCTTAGTTTAGAATCATATTCCTGCAATTGTGAGACTGATGTACCTGAAGTAGAAATAATTTCTTGTTCTTTTTCTCGTAAGCTTACTAATTCATTATTTGATAATTCCTTTTGTTTTTCCAAATTACGTAAATTATCTTCAATTTCATGTTTTTCTTCTTTTAATCTTGCATTTTCTTCATGTAGAGTTCTATTCTGAGCTTTTTCTTGGGATGATTTTGTAGTTAGGTTTACTTGTTGGGATTTTTTGTCATTATATTCAGAAACAATTTCTGTTTGTCGTTTTTGAATATTGTATTTCTTTTCGCCTAGTCTAGCCAACTCATTTGAAATTCGAGTTTGTTCTCCTACCTCATAGTTTTCTTTAACAAGGGAAAGTCTTTGCTCTAATGAATCAATGTAAGAATTTTGTTTAATGATTTCTCTTTGCAAATATTCTTTTTTTTGTTCATGTTGACCAATCTTTGTTGTTAAGATATTAGTCAATCTCTTTGTTCTTGTAATTTTTAGTTTCAAGTCATTATAACTTTGATCAGAGATTGCCAGTCCTGTTTCAGAAATCGAAAGACGGTTTTCATATTTTTTAATTGTGTCATTTACCTTTTTCAAAGAGTTTTTCTTTGTCTGTGCAAATTTTTTGAGAAGGCTTATCAATTGAAGTAGACCTTCAACAGAAGTACTTTGTGAAATAATTTTCGTTAGTTTTGAAATTTTTGAATTAATATCAACTATCATTGCGCTTGATTTTGCTTCAAAGAATTCTCCCTCTAGCGATACTGCCCTGTAGCCTGATTTAGAAATTTTATGAGCAGCTTCTTTAGAGTCTGTTAAAATGATATTGCCGAGTAGGAATTTCTTGATAGGAGTAAATTTTGAATTACAGCTTACGTAATCAGACAAAATTCCAATTACACCATTTTCTTTTGGTGGTTGAAGATCAAAGTTAGGTATTGCATCGAGAGGAATGATTTTTAATTTTGGTAATTTTTTGTATCTTGCAAATTCTGCAATGTTAATTAACGTTGTAAAATCTTTGACAATAATTGCCTTTAACCAATCAGATAAAGCGGCCAAAATCGCTCTATCATATTTTTTATCCCAAGAAATTATCTCATAAACTAGACCCATGATCCCAAGCTGTTCTGCATCTCCTTTGAGTTTTGCAATTGTGTAATCTTCATGCATTGTATTCTTGACAAAGCGGATTTTAGTTTCAAATTGAGTGGCAGCTTTGTTTGATGTCTCAAGTATATGGTTAAGTTCTTCAATGTCGTTTTCAAATTTTAATCGTTTAGATTTTAATCGTGAAATTCTTGATTTTAGTTCAGTAATTATTGCTCTATGATTTATTATAACTGATTCAAGTTTATTTTTAATTCGTTCTAGATTTTGAGTCTCGTTTAAAATCTCATTATTTCTTGCTGTGTTTCCATTTACTTTATTTTCTAGATCTATTTTTTCAGACTCGAATTTTCCTAGAGTTAGTTTAGCACAGTGAAATTTTTCTGTAAGGTTTTTAATTTTTAAATCTATTCCATGTTTTTGTGATGCCACTTTAGATTGTTGTGACACAACTTGCCGGAGCTCAGAATCCAGAATTTGCAATTCTTCATTAATTTTTTTCTTTTCAACATTAGTTTGTTCAATTGATTCTTTTAATTGTAATAATTCAGATTCTAACGGGCCTCTTTCTTGTTGAATTTTTTCTAGACTTTCTTCGATCTCAGGAAGTCTTGTTTCAATTTGTTCTAATCTTTTTTTACCTGTAGCTATGCCACTGCTTGCTTCTTCATAGCTTTTCATGGCTATACTAATTTCAGACTCGACAGACGCTTTTGTTTGATTGAATGCATCAACCTCTTTCATAAAATGGTCCTTTTCGGATTCCACCTCTCGAGTATCTTTTTTTACAGCAGCATGCTCTTCTCCAAATTTTTTGGCCTCGGATGTCAGTGCGTTTAGGCTCCTCTCCTTTGAGAGGTTGTTTGCCTTGATGCTCTTCATTTTGTTGGCAGCCTCAATTGCGTTTAGTCTTATTATTTCCTGATCGATGAAATCATGCCTAAGTTTTAGATTTCTTTCCTCATCTAGATTATCAATCTGTTTTTTGACCTCTCCCATTTTAGCCAAAGCAATTTCCAAGCGTTGGTCAGCAGCTAAAAGTTGTTTTTCTGATTCAACCTTTTTTTCATCAAAGTATGATAGTCCTAGAAGTTCCTCAATTACTTGCCTTTTTTCATCCGGACTAAATTCCGAAATTCTGGTCACGGTTCCTTGCTGCACTACATTTAGTTGGTTCAAGCCTGCGTTTGCCATATCAAGAAGATCAAGAATATGGCCTCGGTTTGTTTTCTTTTTATTGAGATAATAGATATTTTCGCCTTTGCTATCCATTTCTCTGGTTATCACAAGCGAGTCAGAATCTACGGGAATTTTTCTATCAGAATTATCAAAGTGAACACTTGCCCGGGCCATTTTTGGTCCACGTCTATCTCCTTCAATGTCATGAATGAGAGACCTTAGCTTATCTGCTCTCATCATCTTTGGCCTGTTTTCACCCAATGCGAATATTATAGCATCTAAAATGTTACTTTTACCAGAACCATTTGGTCCTGAAATCGATATCATACCAGGTTCAAAATCAATCGTAGTATTTTTAAAACCAAATGATTTGAAGCCATAAATCTCAACTTTGCTGATATGAACCAATATCAGAATTTTTAGAATCAGTAGGATAATCGATTACTAACAAGTTTAGTTGACTATGTTGGTGAACTTTTCTAAGTTTATCTTTTGGTTATTAGGGTAATACGACTCGTTTACAGTTCGTATCAAATGTTAGAAACTATTTCTTTCCTTTTTTGAGTTTACAATCTCAAAAAGTTTGTTGCATATCTTTTTTTATTTCATCGATCTTTCGTGCAAATGCTTTTTTCGATTTTTCATTCTTTTTCAGGTTGAGAACCTTCCCACACGATGGACACTT
>JADFLH010000039.1 GCA_022564515.1 Nitrososphaerota archaeon | reverse complement strand
GTCATAGCCATAAATGTCAATCTCCTGAGAAAATTTTGTTTTTTGAGACAATGATTGGTATTGTACGGAGGTGATTTGAACTTTATCTATGGTGCAGGAGGTGGGATTTGAACCCACGAACCCCTAAAGGAAAGGATTTCCCATTGAACCGATCTTGAGTCCTTCTCGGTTGACCGGGCTTCGATACCCCTGCAACAGCAATTCAAAAAAACCACTATTTGTCAATTGCCATTTCAGACATTCATAAATTTTGTGTGATTTGGGGGGGGGTAATAAATTCTTTAGAATATTTTAAATTAGATTTTGAATTTGAGCGTTAGGCTGGCAATTTTGATTATAAAAAAACTTATAATTACCTCAAAAAAAGGTAAGAGGATTAAATTGAGTCAAGAAGTTCCAATATCACAAGTTCAGAACATGAGAGATAAGATCAACACAAAGGGAACGGTGAAGAGTAAAGGCGAAGTCAGAAATGTCAATATGAGAGCTGGTGGAACTATTGATGTGTGTGATGCAATTCTATCAGACGATTCAGGTGAGATTAAATTAACTTTGTGGGGAGAGGACATCGGGAAGGTAAATGAAGGGGATACTGTTGTTATTAAAAATGGTTACACTAATTCATTCAAAGGCGAAGTATCCCTTACTAAAGGCAAATTCGGAGAAATGCTAGTTAATCCTTAAACATATCTAGACCTATCTTTTCCATTATTCCAATCAATTACCGAAATAACAGCTCCAATTATTATCAATACCATTCCAATGATTAAGTCCAGAAATTACTAATGGGGTTATGGTATTCATTAGTGGAGAATTTGGATCTGATTGGACTTGGGAATTTTCATTAGCTGATATACCCCAAGCTTTTATCATCATCGCCTTTAGGCATGGTCATTGGTTGTTCGGAAGAAGCTTGAGTGGCAGCCTGCATGCGAAGGGCTTTAATCAATTCTTCAGTATCTTTCGCTCTTTGTTCTAATTCTGACATATCGATTTTTATGTTCAAAATTTTAGAAAGTGTTTCAAGTACTGCTTTAGATGCCTTGGCATCAATTACATATCCAGAAGTTTCTCCTAAAAGACACCTTCCTGAAATAGAAGAGCGCTTTGCAATTCCAATTATTATTCCATTCATTCCAGTAAGGTAGCCACTATTCATCGTTAACACGCCGTATTTTGAAAATTCGTTTACAATTTCAAGCGTAGTTGCAGTTCCATAAACTTTAGGGACATCAAAAAATTTTCCAGTGATATATGCAGCAAGAGTATAGATGTCTTTTACAGCCATTTTTTTACAGAGTCCAATAATTTCTTCAGCTAAAGCATATTCTCCTTGGGCCGAAACTGGTTGTGCATCACCTGTTAAGAGAACTAGATCATGTTCATCGGATTTGTGGTAAAATAGAGAATTCTTTACTAAATCTACAGTGCCATCAGAATGAATAGAAACTTGAGGAGGAAATGATGAAGAATAAATTTTGCCAAATTGTTTTGTATCTAATTTATCAATTAGATAATCCACTGCTAATTTTCCCACATAGCCACTTCCAGGTAAACCACAAATTAATTTAGGATCCTTTAATTCGGGTAATGATGAAATTTCTACAGAAATTTTTTCGTTTTTTGACATAAAATTTTAATTCATTATTAACCATATTAATCCTACAGAAGAATTTCAGGCAAAACTAGCTTCTTTTAGCAGCTTTTCGTTGTGGTTTAGATACTTTTCTTTTAGCAGCTTTTCGTTGTGGTTTAGATACTTTTCTTTTAGCAGCTTTTCGTTGTGGTTTAGATACTTTTCTTTTAGCAGCTTTTCGTTGTGGTTTAGATACTTTTCTTTTAGCAGCTTTTCGTTTGTTGTGGTCTTTGGGCAACAAGTTTTCTTCTCTGTTTCTGTAATTCATCTAACTTTACTGTGACCTTCTCAAGATGTTTTTGAGCAGATTCTTCCAGCCTGATTTTACTAGCAAATTGTGTGGCAAATCGTTCAGAATACTTTTTACTTTTTTTGATTAAATTTTGTAATTCGGGTTTTTCTCGAACTTCTTTATGAATTTTGATTGAGATTTTAGATTTAGATTTTTTAAATTCTTCAATAGTATCAGTGACTGTTTTGCCCATCTTTTTTCTTTGCTTAATTTCAAATGTTATGTCATTAATCCCATCTAAGATTGAATTGAGCCTTGCTTGAGCACTTTTTTTCTCTTCTGCAGATTCAGCAAATTCAATTTCGTGCTTCGTTCGTTCTTTTGCCTCATTTTCACGATTTAGACGTTCTTCTGCTGCCACAAGTAGTCTTTGTATACTTTCTTGTTGTGCTAATTTGTGATTAAGAATATTTGAAACGTCTGAGAGGTGTTCGCGTGCCAACACGACTCTCTTTTCAATCGAAACTAATCCTGATGCGGACCTTTTTTGAAGAAATTTTGCTTTTTCAAATTCTCTTTCAGCCTTCCTTTTTAATTTAGTTACTTCAGATTTTTTTTCTTGTAATTTCTTGACCAATCTTACTAACGATGACATAGATATTTTCAAGATTCTCATGGATTAAGTTGTTAATATGATAAGGATTTGACTTTTCGGTAAAGAAATTTGACATTTAAAAAAATTAAAATATAAAAAGGCCATCATGAAGAAATATTAGTAAATTTTTTAAACATAAAACTATTACATGGAATTTCATCCCTCCAAACTTCCAATTTCAAAGATCTTTGACCTGAAAGATGAAAAAGATGCTAGCGATGCTGCTGAGGAAATTGCAAAACACGGATTTGAAAATCGAAAGGATGGGTATAAGGTATTAATGCCTAAAGATTCGGAAATTGCGAAAAGAATTGGTTACATAGTGACAACAGGTGTCAATTATTGGTTACGAAAACACAAAAAAGATCAAAATATAAGATATTGGACATATCATCATGACGAAGCACATTATGCTATCGTATTAATTAGTTCTAGTGCCTTAGAAGAATTAGGATTTTGATTTTTCCAATATTTTATACAATTTTGTTTTCTTTGCTAATGCTCCTGCCAGTAACATCCCAAGAATTGTACCGCCAATCACATCCATTGGAAAATGTTGTAAAACGTAGACTCTACTGATAGACATCAAAAAAGGGTAAATCAACAATAGATAGCATCCTCTTGGGAATCTACCAGATAAAGAATAGCCAAGAATAATTGCAAAAATGACTGCTCTTGCTGCATGACCAGAAGGAAAGGAGTCGTTTGCCCCTCCCTCACAAAAGAGGGCAAATGTATCTCGTTCTAATAGAATCGGAAACGTTCCAGAAAACTCAAGACTTGGACCTTCTCTATCCACCCCACACTTGATATATCCTGTTAGTATTGTAGAAAAAACTAGTAAAATCATAATTGTAATTCCTACTCTCCTGGTTCTTTTGATAATGATTAAAGCGATGCCGAGAAATAACATATAGAAAAGATCACCTATTTCTGTAATCGATTGCATTAACAAATCAAATCCTGGATTCCCTGCAATTGAATCAAAGTAAATTATGACTGACTGATCAAATTCTTCAGTTATCTCAGAAATAACTAAAAGTGTGACAATAATAAATGACAACATAAGGAGAAAAAAAGGTCTTGATCTTATTTCAAAAATCCAATTTTGCAACTATCCATCACTCATAGACATCATTTTTAATTATTCTCAATAGTTTGTATATTAAATGTTGGAAATATTTGTCACTAAGATTTTTCATCTGTAAATCTAAAACATTATAGAAACAAATGATGAAATTCTGATCGACTCAAAGATTTTAACAGGGTAAAAAAAAAGTAAGTGTGTGAATTTCTTGACACTAGATGATTTTGACGTAAAGTATAAAACAATATTTTTGCGCGTTGATATGAATTGTCCCATTGATTCAAAAACAATGGAAATTCTTGGCTCAAGGAGGATTGAAGAAGCTACTGAAACCATTCAGGCGTTGGACGAGTCAAAACTTGTTGTTGCGTCACATCAAGGAAGGGTCGGTAACAAGGACTACACAGGGATGGAAAAACACGCCAAAGTACTTGAAGAATTATTGAATAAAAAAGTAAAATATGTTCAAGATGTAATTGGCACTGCCGCTCAGAATGAAGTAAAAAATTTGAAAAATGGAGAAATTTTGTTACTTGATAATCTAAGACTTTGTGCGGAAGAAAATTATGAATTTTCCCCTTCAGATGCAGCAAAAACTATCATGGTGCAAAGACTAGCAAAATTATTTGATTTATGTGTGTTAGATTCATTTCCAAGTGCACACCGATCACATCCATCAATTGTTGGATTTTCACAGATTTTACCTTCTTGTGCTGGAAGAATTGTTGAACGAGAGATAAAAAAGCTGGATGAGATTATGACTGTATCAAAGGCCCCTCATGTGGTTGTTTTAGGGGGAGCAAAAGTTCCTGACAGATTAGAAGCATTAAAACTTCTCATAAAAAATGGAAGGGCGGATTATGTTTTGTTGACAGGACTAATTGGCAATGTTTTCTTGAGAGCCCAAGGTCGAATCAAATCTACGCTTGGGATCAAAAGAGAAGACGAAGCTGTATCAATGGCTCATTCATTGATAGGTGAGTATCCGGATGTATTTTCAACTCCTGTGGATGTTGCTATTGATAAGGATGGTTCTAGGGTTGAGTTGGATGTTAGAGATGTGAATAAGGGGGATGATATATTAGATGTTGGACCAAAAACTGTAGAACATTATAAAAAAATAATGTATGGAGCTGGAACGGTTTTCATGAACGGTCCACCAGGTTTCTTTGAAAAGGAACAGTTTAGCTACGGCACAAAGGCCATGCTAGAAGGAGTAGCAAACTCCATGGCCACCACAATTGTTAGTGGCGGACATCTAACTGCTGCATTAAAAAGTTATAGTTTAGCTGGAAAAATTAATCATGTTAGCACTGCTGGAGGAGCATTAGTTCTTTATTTAGCTGGTGAAAAATTACCAATGATGCAATCTCTAGAAAACGCTGCAAGCAGGAAACGAGCTAAATAGTTGCTTTACAATTTGAGTTAGGACAAACCCGCTCTTCAGAAAGTCCCAGATAAATATCAAAATTACAGGAATTACAATGAAGCTTTTCGAGAGGATCGAATAGCTTGAACCATAATGTTGTAAGGTTTTGTGCGATGTTTCTTGTTAATTCACTCCGGCATATTTCATTAAAGTAGGGTTCCATATCATCAATTGTCCAAGAATTATCTATGTCTTCATTTTTTTTAATGATTTCAAAGATTGCATCATTTGTGAATCTAGTCTCCGTATCATTGAATTTTTCAAAAATTATTTTTCTAATCTGGATAGGTATAGGGGTTTTGGGACTAAAATCACCCATGTTAGTAAAGGTGTGCTGCCTCTTCTTTTAAGTTATCGAGGGAGGAAGAATCTTTTAATTTTTTGGCCAGATAAGAATAGAGCCCAAACTTTAACACTTTCAAAGATAACAAAGCGCATTTTATTCTGATTGGACTTTGTTTTAACAAGTATTCTAATCCAAGCTCAGACAAAAGTTCTTCTTTTTTTAAATTTCTTGCATAATCAAGATCCTTTCCCTTAATCATTTGTGTTAGTACTGAAGTACAGGCCATACAAATGGTACAATTCTTGTTACGATCCTCAGCCGTCTTACCTTCCTCAGTATGTCTATGCCATTTAACATCAGCAATTAATTCATCTTTAATACTCATTTGTAAAGTGATTTGATCTCCACACGTTGGATTTGAATCATGATGGGAAATATCGGGATTTTCAATAGTGCCGTGGTTTTGGGGATTTTTCCCTTCATCAATAATTATTTCGGTATAAAGTGATTCACTCATAATTTGTACAATTCCGAGACTTTAGATAGTGATTGAACAAGTTTGTCAACATCTTCTTTTGTGTTATAGATATAGAAGCTTACCCGATTGGTAGCAGCAACATCAAGTCTTTCCATTAAAACTTGGGCACAATGATGACCAGATCTAATTGCGATTCCTTCTCCATCAACTATTGTAGCAACGTCATGAGGGTGGACATCATGGAAATTGAAAGAGATCACACCACCTCGTTTTGAAATATCTCTAGTACCATATATCGTAATTCCTTTAATCTGTGACATTTTTTCTAAGGTATATTTTGTTAATTCCATTTCATGTTTTCTAACATTATCCATTCCAAGTTCTGAAAGATAATCAATTGCAGCCCCAAATCCAATCACATCAGCGATGTTTGGAGTTCCTGCTTCAAATTTGTAGGGTAAATCGTTCCATGTAGCTTCGTATTTGTGAACTTCACGGATCATATCGCCACCACCATGGAATGGGTCCATTGTTTCTAGAACATCTCTTCTAACCCACAGAACACCAATTCCGGTAGGGCCTAACATTTTGTGTCCAGAAAAGGCAAAAAAGTCGCAGCCTAATTTTTCAACGTCTACGCTCAAGTGAGGGACTGCTTGTGCTGCATCTACTAGAGTTTTGACTCCCTTCTCTTTACATTTAGAAATAATTTTTTCTGCATCAGTAATTGTACCCAAAACGTTTGACATTAAGCTAAAGGTAACTAGCTTAACTTTTCCTGTTGCTAGGTATGTATCAAGATGCTCTAAAATTAATTCGCCATTATCGTCAACTCCAATGTATTCTAATTTGGCCCCCTTTTCTTTCACTAAGAGCTGCCATGGAACGATATTACTATGGTGTTCGTATTCAGTTGTGACGATGATATCCCCTTCCTTAATGTGTTTTCGTCCCCATGCATATGCGACTAGATTAATTCCCTCAGTCGTTCCTCTTACGAAGATAATTTCTTCACGCATTGGAATGTTTAAGAATTTAGCAACTTTGTCTCTTGTCTTTTCATAAGCTTCAGTGGCTTCTTCACCAATTGAGTAAACTGTTCTATGTATATTTGCATTGTAATTGTTATAGTAATTTATCAACGCATCAATGACCTGTTTTGGTTTTTGGGTTGTAGAAGCATTGTCAAGATATACTAATGGTTTGTTATCATGTACTTTTCTTTGTAAAATTGCAAAGTCTTTTCTCACATTTTCAATTGATAATTTTGTGCGTTGCATGCAGCTAAACCTCCACGTAAATCTCGTTTTCCTGTATTTTAACATTGTAAGTTTTCAATGGTTTTTCTGCCGGAGGACTTGTTGGTTCACCAGTTTCTAGATTGAAAACTGATAGATGTAACGGGCATCTAATTCCTTCTTCAGTCAAAAATCCTGTAGACAGATCTGCTTCTGCATGAGTGCAAATCAAATCTGTTGCATAGATTTTTCCATTCAAGTTTGATAGTAATACTCTCTTTTCATTATGATCAAATCCAAATAACTTTCCACTACTAACTTGGTCTGTATTACACGCTTTTATCCACTCACCCAGTTTTATCACCTGTACTTGTAATGTTGTTCAATGTCAGTTTCTTCATTATAACGAGTTTCTTCAATCTCGATAAATTTTCTGAGTTCTTCGTCAGTATTGATTGTCAATTTACGTCCACTCCATTTTGATTCTATTAGATATGCTATCCATGCTCGAACTTGGTATGACATTTTTCTTGAAAGTGGTTCTAAAAATCCTTCCACAATCACCCTTTCCGCTTCAGAACGGCTTAGACATCTAGTATTTAGATAGAAAATTTGTTCTTCATCGATTTTTGCCACTGATGCTGAGTGAGTTGCCTTTACATCATTAGTAAAAATTTCAAGACCAGGAATAGCAACTGATTTTGTGTCCTTATCAAGCAAAATTGAACGTCCTGAAAGAAATGATTGTGACTTGCTGGCATTTTCTTTAATTCTAATCATTCCCTTAAACAATGATTTTGATTTATTTTTTAAAATTGATTTTTCGTTAACTCTTCCTTCAGTATTAGGGCTTTGATGGATTAAGTTTGTTTGCAAATCAAATGATTGTTCATTGTTCCCAAAAATCACTTCAGAGTCATTTACATATGCACCTGTACCATTAAGATAGTAATCTATTCTATACCTTGAAAGTAGAGAACCAAACAATCCAAGATACCAGTTGATTTTTCCGTCCTGTGCAACATCCGTTCTTCTAGTAGAAAAGTTAACAGCGCTTTGTTCCATCATTTGTAGTGTAGTTATATCTAGTTGACTATTTACACCAACGTGTGTGTTTAACAATTCTAGATAGGCTTGTTGTTTAGATGAATAAGGAGCATACAATTCTTGTACAATGGTAGCTTTGCTTGATTCCTCTGCAACAATTATGTTACGAGTTATTGTAGATATGCCATCTACAGACAAGCAAGAAAGGAGATAAATTGGATCTTCTAGAATTAAATTCTTTGGAATATAAACAAACATTCCAGAATTAAAAGCTGCGTTATTTAATGCAGTAAATTTATCTTCTTTGGAATTTGAGGCCTCTAAAGCTTTCTTTACAAGTTCATTATGATTGTTTAATGCATCATCGATTGAAGAAAGCACAACGCCTTGTGATTTTAGCTCATCAGAAAGGTTGACACTAATTATGTTTGAACCAATTTGAAAAATGCAGGTAGTATTTTTTAGCTCTGACACTCTCTTGTTAAGGAATTCTGGAACGGCTGCATCGGAGCTTATGGAAAGCGATACTTGTTTAGGATCCATCTTATTTACATCCGTGTATTTACTGTACAAAGGGGAAACCTCAATAGGCATTTCTTGGTAAATTGAAAGTGAATTTTTTCGATATTCTTTCAACCACGAAGGTTCTTTTTTAGAGGTGGAAAGTTCCTCAATATGACTTGAATTAATTGCTGACAAAGATAGTTGTGACATCATTAATCAGATTTAGGTGAAATAATGTCACTTTTTAGCCTACCGAGCCATCCATTTCTAATTTGATTAATCTGTTAAGTTCTACCGCATACTCCATTGGTAGTTCTTTTGTAAATGGCTCCATGAATCCATTTACTATGAGTGAAAGTGATTCTTCTTCGGTGAATCCTCTTGTCATTAAATAGAAGATTTGATCATCACCAATTTTCCCAACAGTCGCCTCGTGTGTAATAGTGGCGTCTTCCTGATCAATTTCCATGTAAGGATAGGTGTCTGTTTTTGATGTATCGTCTAGTAATAATGCGTCACATCTTACAGTTGCTTTAACATTTGTAGCTCCCTTTACTACTTTTAACAGTCCTCTGTAAGTGGATCTTCCATTACCACGAGTCACAGATTTTGATGTAACTTTGGAAGTTGTGTATGGGGCTAAATGTATCATCTTTGCTCCTGTGTCTTGGTGTTGATTATTTCCGGCAAATGCAACGGATAGGGTTTCACCGTAAGCCCTTTCACCAAGTAGGTAGATGCCTGGATATTTCATTGTGATTTTACTTCCAATGTTTCCATCAATCCATTCAACTGTTGCACCTTCGTAAGCATAAGCACGTTTTGTTACAAGATTGTATACATCGCTGCTCCAGTTTTGAATTGTTGTGTATCTTAGCTTTGCGTCTTTATGAGCAACTAGTTCTACAACTGCACAGTGCAATGATTCAGATGAATATACTGGAGCAGTACAACCTTCTATATAGTGAACCTCAGCACCTTCATCAACAATTATCAGGGTTCTTTCAAACTGACCAATGTTTTCAGCATTAATTCTAAAGTAAGCTTGCAAAGGCATGTCAACCTTAACTCCTGGTGGAATGTAGATGAACGAGCCACCACTCCAGACAGCACTGTTTAATGCAGCAAATTTGTTGTCCTCCGGCGGAATCATTTTTGCAAAGTATTTTTTGAAAATTTCGGGTTGTTCCTTTAATGCAGTGTCAGTATCTAAGAAAAGAACTCCTTGTTTTGCTAAATCCTCTCTCAGGCTGTGATATACAACTTCTGAATCGTATTGAGCGCCAACTCCTGCAAGAAATTTCTTTTCTGCTTCTGGAATTCCTAATTTGTCAAATGTATTTTTGACATCTTTTGGGACATCATCCCAACTTTTTGCGGTTTTCTCAGTAGCCTTTGCATAATAATAGATATTTTGAAAATCAATAGGGCTGAGATCAGCACCCCAATTTGGCATTGGTTTTTGCATAAAAATTTCATAAGAACGTAATCTAAAATCCAGCATCCATTGTGGCTCATCTTTCATTTTACTAATGTCAATAACGGTTTCTTTTGTGAGGCCCTTCTTACTGAGATGTACATACATCTCTGTTGAATCTTTAAAGTCATATTTTGAATAATCCATTTGAATATTTTCAGTTGCCATTAAGTAAAATAACTCCGTTATATTATAAATACATGAGGAAAAATAGGCAAAGCTAAATAGCTTAAGCTAAAACCTGGAGTTAAGCTAAACAAAATGGAGGAAGGAATTAGCTAGTTGATATTTATTCCAAGGATGTAGAACATTGAAAGACATAACATCAATTAGAATTACAAATCAACAAATAAAGAATTGTTAAGTTTTAGGCAGGATATATGTGAAAAACTGAAACCAAAGTTGGAAAATGATTAACTAACTGTTCTGAATTCATTGATTCTTCAAAAAAATTAGTGAGTTCTAATAAACCTTCCAAAAATACTATATTCGGAATAAAATATATCTAAATTTAAAACTCTCAATTTCCTTAATGATGAAGATACTATTTCTGCCATTGACTATTATCTTTATTGTATTGACATCTGGCCAAATTTTTGCACAGGATGTAAATGAAACTCCTGAATTGTTTAAAGAGGCTAATGAACATTTTACCAAGGGAGAGTATAAGGAAGCTATAGTAATCTATGATACTATTTTAGAATTGGTTCCCGATAATATCTCAACCCTAAAGATCAAGGGAATTGCTTTAAGTAATTTAGGACAGGCGGAAAATTCTTTAAGCTATCATGAAAAATCACTCAAACAATTTTACAGAATTTTACAACAAAATCCAAATGATGTACTTGCATTAACGGGAATGGGAGTTGGGTTTGGATATTTAGGAGAATATGAAGAAGCAAAACAATATTTCAAAAAGGCTTCAGAAGTTGATCCCAATAGTGTTGTTATCACTAATTATAATGAATTTGTAGATAAAGTCATCCAAAAATATCCCTATACCCCTACAGATAAACCAACGCCAATTACTGTAAAACAAACTACCATTCCTACTTGGGTAAAAAACAACGCAGGGTGGTGGGGGAATGGAATTATCAGTGATTCAGATTTCATTACTGGAATCAAGTATCTGATTGAAAATGGAATAATAGATATAGTTCCTCCAGAACAAAGTACATTTTCTTCAGAATCAATTCCTCCTTGGATAAAGAATAATGCCCGATGGTGGGCAGATAATCAGATTTCAACTGACGATTTTCTTTCTGGAATTTACTATATGATACAAAATGGCATAATGATTATCCAGGTAGAAAAAAGTTTGGAAGATTTTGAAAAAGAGCGAGCAGACGATTTTAAATTATTCGAAACATACCTTAAGGATGTTTCAAGAAATGTGATAAAGGAAAAAAGATATATCGAATTTCCAAATCCTAGTTTTGACGTTATTAAGAAATTCCTAAGGGATTATGTAAAATGGAATTTTGATCAAGAGGTCCAATTGGCTGCAAGAAACTTCCCTGATCCGACTTATGAAATTGTAAATGGCACATTAGTTATACACTACAAAATATTTGTAAATGAACAGCCGCCAGGCCTGCCCCTTGATCATGTAAGCACGTTCAATAATTCAATAGAATTTTGGAAGCACTATGAATTTACTACAAAGACTGGACAAGATGCACAGGTAGAGTTTTCATATATTGATATCAAACCAGAGGCTAATGTGTGGGTTACTTGGGTTGTTCGAGACCTATGTGATAAAGACAGACATGAGAAAGGCCTATGTAACCCAGATGAAATTCTAGGTCATGCTCACCTTGGTAAGGGCGTAGTAGAAGTAACCTTAGGAGATTATTCATGTGATGGAAGTTTTCAATTGTATGATGTGGACAGTGTAGAAAAAATCATGACTCATGAGATAGGACATTCAGTTGGTCTTGAGCATTCTTCTGATCCCAATCACATTATGTATCCTTCCTTTACACCAAAGTACGCCTATTGTTTACTAAATTAACACGATTCGTAAAAATAACACTGCTTATATTTATCAAAATCAATATCAAATCAGCTTTGCAAAAAACAAAACTAGTGTTTGATGTAACAGAAAAATCTTATAAGGAATTCAAAATACTTATCTCACCAACACTAAATGATTACATTGAATAGTTATCTTCTTGCTCTCCTTCCGATATTTCTCCTACTAAATAATGCAGTATTTGCTGCAGTTTCTGATGATTCCATTATACAAAATGCACAGCTTGTATCCCAAGATGAAGATAAGGTAACTGTAGATAAACAGGTAATGGTAGTAGCTGACATCTCAAATGGTCAAGATCGTGATCAAAAATTTGCCTACATTGTACAAATTCGAGATGAAAACGACGTGGTGATATCACTTTCTTGGCTTACTGGCAGCCTTACTCCTAGACAGACCTTTTCTCCAGCCCTTTCATGGACTCCAATCTCTGCTGGTACATATACGATTCAGATTTTTGTTTGGGAAAGTGTGTA
>JADFLH010000010.1 GCA_022564515.1 Nitrososphaerota archaeon | reverse complement strand
GAAATCCCCCTTTTGCGGCATGTGCTGCAGTTGCAGATGCTAGATTTCCTGTGGATGCACAACCAACAGCAAGAAGACCAAATTCTTTTGCTTTTGAAACTGCAATGCCAGCCGGCCTGTCCTTGAATGAATATGTTGGATTTACTGAATCATTTTTTATGTAAAGATTTGTCAGGCCCAATGCATCTCCAAGCTGGTCAGCCTTTGTTAATGGAGTCATGCCAGCATCAATGCTGACTATATTTGATTTATCCAAAATTGGAAGCATTTCAAAGTACCGCCAGTAAGTTTGTTCTCTGTTTGCAAATGTTTCCTTATTTATTGAGGGAAAGTCATACTTTACGTCTAAGGGCCCAAAGCAATCATCGCAGATATACTTGAAAGTAGCCTCATACTCTTTTTTGCATTCTCTGCATTGTAGCATTATCTTAGTCATGTAATCTCCAGCCTATGCTAGTGCTGATAAAAAATTCTAATATCAAGTTAAGTAATACTTAATTTTTTCACATATAAAATTTAGTAATAGTTGATAAGTATTTTATCCAAATTTAACAAAATGCTATTTCTAGGGAAATAATTACATAAAAAAAATGAATTTATGGTAATTTTTTTAATTTATACAAAGACTTTTAGAGAAAGCTAAATTCCGAAAAGAAAATGAATGAATTGAAAATTATTGTAATGCTGGCAGGGATTGGTGTAGTGGTTGTTGGTGGTTATTTTGCGGTACAAAGCAATACGATTCAAAATGATTTTCCCAAAGAGGAAATTATTACAGAAGCGACAGAATCAGAACTTGAAGAGGAGGTTGAAATTCAATCAAAAATTGAAGAAAAGTATGCCGAGATAGAAAAACAAATCATAGACAAAGAAGAGTATAAACCTGCTCCAAGAGATTGGCCAACTTCTGGACCCTTTGAAATAGATAGATCAAGATATGTTTTAGGTGAAAGTGTTTTTGTGAGTATCAAGAATCTACAACCACAAGAAAAAGGTCAGATCGCTTTTTTGAGACCGTTAAATGAAACACATTATTCTGTATACATTACAATTCCTTTTGATGGTTCAGTAAAGTTAACATTCAACCAATATTTTAAACCGGATCTTTCCACTGTTAAGAGAATTTGCTCTAAAAATGATTTGATAGGACGTTGGGCCGTTGTATTTCAAGGAACAAATTATGAAAATCTTCACTTTGAAATAGTTGATCAAGTAATTCCAGGTAGCAAAGAAAATTATCAAGAAAAAGTGTGTTAATTCTCATTTGCCAAATGGTTATGAAAACAAACTCGTTCTCCTGTGTGACAGGCTGGGCCTGATGGTTCTACTAGATAAATGATAGCATCAGAATCGCAGTCCACTAAGATTTCTTTAACTTTTTGTGTGTTTCCAGAGTCTTCACCTTTCATCCAAAGTTTTTTACGTGATCTGCTCCAAAACCAAGAGTTTCCAGTTTTCTTTGTCAATTCAAGTGACTCTTTGTTAGAATATGCCAGAGTCAAAACCTCTTTAGTGTTAACATCCTGTACTATAACAGGAACTAAACCGTCTCCCTTTGAAAAATCAATATCATCAATTGTTTTTTCCATAATTTTCACTTTTATGAAATTTATTTATAATCTTACAGGAATGCTGTTCTCCTTAAGATATTGCTTTACTTTATCTACAGCATGGGTTTCATAATGAAATATTGAAGCCGCAAGCGCAGCATCCACATCAGTTTCTTTGAAAACTTGAAGCATGTGATCTTCTTTTCCACAACCGCCAGAAGCAATAACTGGAATTGGGACTGAATTAACAATCCCTTTTGTAAGAATAATGTCATAACCATCTTTGGTACCATCTTTATCTATGCTTGTTAGAAGGATTTCGCCAGCTCCAAGATTTTCTACTTTTTTAGCCCACTCTATTGCATCTAAACCGGTTTCCTTTTTCCCACCATAAATAAAAACCTCAAACCAGAATTTTTGGTCACCTTCTGAGAAGATGTTTTTTCCTTTTTCCGTATTATAGTTTCTTTTTGCATCAATAGCAACAACAACACATTGTTTTCCAAACAATTCCATTAGCTCAGTTAAAATTTTTGGATTTTTTACTGCTCCTGTGTTGATCGCTACCTTATCTGCCCCACTAAGTAGAATATCTCTTGCATGTTGCAATGTCTTTACTCCTCCGCCAACTGTAAATGGGATATCAATTACTTGGGCAACTTTAGTTACTAGAGTCTTTATTATTTCACGTTGTTCTTCAGATGCAGTGATATCTAAAAAAATCAATTCATCGGCACCATCATCACTGTATTTTTTGGCTAATAGAACAGGGTCACCTGCATCTTTGATTGACATAAAGTGTAATCCTTTAACGACTCTTCCATTTTTCACATCAAGACATGGAATTATTCTTTTTGTTAATGGCATGCTATTTTCTTTGCCTCATCTATTGAAATTTTATTTTCATAAAGTGCTTTTCCAAGAATAACACCATATGCATTAACAGTTTTTACTTTTTTTATATCTGCGATATCAGATATCCCTCCACTTGCTATAACGTTTGCATTTTTTAATGAACATGCTTGTTGTAATGGTTCTAGATCAGGGCCTTTCATTGTTCCATCCCTACTGACACTAGTCAAAAGAAATTCTGAAAAACCTAGTTGAAGAAATTTGTTCATTCCATCAAGTAGTTTAGTTTCAGTACTTGTCTGCCATCCATTAACAACAATTATTCCATCAATGTGATCAATTGAAATTACCAACTTGTCTTTTCCAATGGTTTCAGCTATTTTTAGTACAGTTTCTTTGTCTTTGAATGCTAATGTTCCTAATACGACTCTTTCAGCCCATTTACTCACTTCAATTATGGTATATTCATCACGTAAACCTCCTGCAATTTCGACAGGAACCTTGAGCTCACTCACCAATTTTTTTATAATTTCTAAATTTGAACCTATACCTAAAGTAGCATCAAGATCCACAATATGTAACATGTCTGCTCCAGCATTTTCCCATTTTTTTGCTATTTCAAGAGGAGCATTACTATAAACTGTCTTTTTGTTTGGATCACCCTTTACAAGACGAACTACTTGCCCATCCATTAGATCAATTGCAGGAATAATTTTCATTTCTTACACTCACTCAGAAAGTTGTTAATCATTACAGAACCAATTTTTCCAGATTTTTCTGGATGAAATTGTGTTCCAAAAAAGTTTACCTTTTCAACAACGGCTGGAATGTTGATGCCATAATCTGATTCAGCTTTAACCACCTCTTCTTTTTTTGGTCTAGCGATGAATGAGTGAACAAAATAGACCCAAGAACTATCTTTAATTCCTTCAAGAATCTTACTTTGTTTTTTTATCTTAATATTATTCCAACCCATGTGCGGAACCTTCATGGTTTTAGGGAGAATAATTACTTCTCCTTCCATAACTCCTAAGCCCTTTTCATTTCCTTCTTCACTTTTCTCAAAAAACATTTCCATGCCAAGACATATTCCCAAAACAGGAATTTTATCTTGTACGTAATCTTGGAAATCAATCTTAGAGTAATCTCTAATACTTCTGATTGCAGGATCAAAGTTTCCCACCCCAGGCAGCAATATTCCTGAATAGTTATTGGCTTTATCAAAACTCGTTATAATGTCTACTGTTGCATTATTTTTTTCGAGGGAATTTTTTAGACTGAAAATATTACCTGCTCCATAATCAAATATGGCTACTTTAACCATTACATAGCTCCCTTTGTACTTGGGATTCCTTTCTGTTTTTTGTCTTTTGAAGCAGCTATCCTCAGTGCCACTGCTAATGATTTTATGGCAGCTTCTATTTTGTGATGATCATTATCTCCATACTTTACAGTAATGTGAATACAGCTGTTCAGATTTTGCAGTAATGATTGGAAAAAATGCTCAATGTCTTCTTTTGACATTCCTTCAATTTTTGCTCTCTTTGTTAGCAGAGTCAAATTGTAGTAAGGTCGTCTTACCAAATCAATGGATGCTTCAGCCAAGGATTCATCCATAGGAACAGATGCATAACTAAATCTAGTAATTCCAGTTCTGTTTCCAAGGGCTTTATCTATAGCTGAACCAATGGTAATTGCCGTATCCTCAATCAAGTGGTGTTCAATTTTATCTCTAGACTTTGCTTTGACTTGAAGATCAATCATGCTGTGTTTTCCCAAAGCAGAAATCAAGTGATCAAGAAATTCAATTCCTGTGTTTGTGATAGTTTTTCCTGTTCCATCTAAGTTAACACTAACCGTTACATCAGTTTCTTTTGTTGTTCGTTTTATCTCACTTTTTCTTGATTTCATAGAAAACACTGAGAAGTGTAACCTGCCTCAAACCAGATTTAATGCCTTCGGAAGAAGTTGAATAGAGTCAAGAATTAAGGTTACTCCTTTTTTTTCAAAAAATCTTCTTTTATCTGTTGGTTCTTTGCTTGTTCCAATAATTGCGCAAAAAGTTGTTTTGTTGCCAATTTCTGTTGCCTTTTGTGCCATGATTAAATCTTCCATTGAATCACCAACAAAAAGACAGTGAGATGTATTCAAGCCACGAATTGAACGTAAAAGCGCTTCTGGATTTGGTTTTGCAAGATCTCTTGATTCATCTTCAAGAAATACTGAGTTTTGAACATTAAATTGTTCTAATAGTTCTTTTAGTGAGCATCGTATTGAATTAATTCCTCTTCCTGTAACGATTGCAATTTTATCATTAAATCTTTTCTTTAAATTATCTAACAACTCTTTTGTTACAATTACATTATCATATTCTATGAATCCTTTTTCATTAAATTGGGATTTTTTATTAAATAATTTTTCATAAAGTTCTGGGCCGTAGAACAATTGATCGAAAATTGAGTAAAGTAGACTATCTGAATGTATACCGGGATAATTTAATTTTTTCCGTATATCAGAAATGTCTACATCTAAGCTGTCTAGATATTTATCAATCGAATTTATTCCTGTTTGATCCGCATTTTCAATTACCTGAAAAATGAATTCATTTCCATCCTTGTTTAGTTTGTATGCAGCAGTTAGTGAAATGATTGCTGCATAGGTCAAGTCAACTTCATCATTAAAACCGCCAGTTTTTTTAAAAGCATCAATAATTTGCGGGGTGACAGGTATTGTGTCTAAATTATTTGTGGATTGCTTTAGCATCAAGTCAGTACTTTTCGTTATTACTTTATCGTAGGAATTTGTAACATCGATTAAAACACCATCACAATCAAAAATGATTGAATCAAGATCATTTACAGATATGGTATCATCGATGTATATGCCATCACTCTTTTTTGCAATCATCATCCTAAAAGATCACGTATCGCCAACAAGAATTTTGAATTCATTTCTTTAGTTCCTACTGTTACTCTCAAGCATCCTTCATGTTTTCCAATTTTACCAAGTTTCCTGATGGAAATTCCCTGCTCTATCATGGCTGTAAATACATGACTATCTGCCCCCTTAGCATCAAACAGCACAAAATTTGCTTTTGAATCAAAGACTTCAAAGGCATCATATTTTCTAAGATTATCAATTATTCTTTTTCTTTCCTTTTTGATAGTGTTTGTAGTATCAGAAATTATTTGTGGTTTTTGAAGAGCTAATATTCCTGCTTCTATTGCAATTGAATTCAGTGGATATGGATATTGTATGACTCTCGAAAAAACATCTACGATGTTTTTATTTGCGATAAAATACCCAAGGCGAAGACCTGCAAGTCCAAATGCTTTTGAAAACGTTTGAACGACAATTAGATTAGTCATACTTTTTGACAAATTAATTAGTGAATAATCTCCAAACTTCCCGTAGGCTTCATCAATAATTACCAAACCCTCAAATTTTTTTACCAATTTTTCTAAATCTTTTCTTAGAAATTGAAAACCCGTTGGATTATTTGGTGAATCTATGTATAGTATATTAGAATTTTTTAATTTTTCCATAAATTGGCTCAAATCAAGGGTCATGTCTTTTGAAAATGGAATTTTCGTTGTGGGAATTGAATATAGTTTACATCTTTCCTCAAAAAAACCAAAGGTGGGTTCTGAAGTCAAAACTCGTGTTTGTGGCGAAGCAAAGTTTGTTAAAATTAAATCAAGGATTTGATCAGATCCATTTCCAATTCCAATCATGTTTTGTGGAACTTTAAGATACTTTGATAGAGCATCAACTAATTTTTCTGCTCTGCCCAATGGATATTCTCTAACATCTGAAATTTTTTGTGCATTATGTATTAGGTCTTGTTGGTATTGTTTCCCAATTACAAAATTTTCATTAGAGTCAAGTTTTAGAACTCCAGTATATTTTTGGGGCTTTTGGTATCCTTGTAGACTAGCGTATCCTCTTAATTTTTTTTGAAACCATCCCTTTTTTATCATAATCTACTCCTTACTGCTTCATAGTGATTTGGAAGATCTTCAGCAGCTGTAAGGGCTTCCATATACTTTGAAAGCTTTCGCAAGACTGATTTTGAAGATTCTACTCTTGTTCCTAATTTGATAAAATCAAGGACTGAAAGTGAACCTCTGACTCTGCCAAATCTGTTAGTAGGAAGAATGTGATTTGAGCCTAAAAGATAGTCACTGGCAGATGATGGAGTATATTTTCCAATAAGGACTATTCCAGGAGTATTGATTTTTTCAGCAATGAGGTATTGATTCTTTGAAATAATTTCCAAGTGTTCAGGAGCTAATCTGTTTGCGAGTTTTATGACATCACTTTCAGATTTGCAAACTGCGAGGAAACCATTTTTGGAAAGACTGGCTTTTACTATTTTGCTTCTTTTCAATTTTTTTATTTTTTTATTTACAATTTGTTTTACTGATTTGGCAAGTTTGTAAGAGGTTGTAATCAAAAAACAAAATGTATCAGAGCTGTGTTCTGCTTGAGAAATTAAATCAGCGGCCACAAGATTTGGATCAGCCGAATTATCAGCAACAATTCCAAGTTCTGTTGGTCCAGCAATCATATCGATCGAAGTTATATTACTAACAAATGTTTTAGCTAAAGTCACAAAATAGCCACCAGGACCTACAATCTTGTCAACTTTTTGGATTGATTTTGTGCCAAAAGTAAGAGCAGCTATTGCTTGTGCTCCACCTGTTTTATAAATTTCAGTTGCACCGCAAATATCTGCTGCTACTATGGTAAGAAGATCTAATTTTCCTTGTTTGTTTGGAGGAGAAGTTACCACAATTCTTTTAACGCCTGCAACTTTGGCTGGCACTACAGACATGATTACTGTTGTAGGATATCTAGCTAGACCTCCTGGCACATAACATCCAACACTTTGAATTGGCGAAAATGATTTAGTGATTTTTATTCCATCAATAATGATTTTAGAATTTTTTAATTGATTTTTTATTGTCTTTTCAGTTTTTAATAATCTGTATTTGGCAAGTTTTATTGCCGCAATTTCTTTTTTAGATACTTTAGAGTAAGCATATTCTATCTCTTTTTTTGTTATTCGCAATGTTCCAAGAGTAGCTCCCCCGAATTTTTTTTCGTAACGCTTTACTGCCAAATCTCCGTTTTTTTTAACATCTAAAAGAATGGATTTGACTATCTTTTCGTTTTGTTTTGGGGGTTTAGGCGTAACTGAATCTGCAAAATCCTCGATATTACGAGGAGCTATGATTTTCATCAATTTTCTTCGTCACGTTTTATCTCCTCTAATTCCAGAATTTGCCTTAGTTCATGAACAACTAAACCTTGAGCGAGCTTTCTCAGTTTGGGAACTAGTTTATGCAAGTCAGATTTTAAGATTATAGTATTTACCCCGTACCAACCCTTTTCACTTAAAGGACTGAGAGTAGGTTTTTTCAACGCTGGAATCTGTTTAAGTAGTTTTGTGAGATTCTTTTCTTTTACATTTAGATAGATGTGCAAATGTTTTTTTCCTTGCACTGCTCCACGCATCAAAGTTACTATATCAAAGATTTTTTCTCGTTTAGATTGATCCTTCAATGAGTTCTTATTTGCTATCAAATGAGCGCTAGATTCTAAAACTTTATCGGCAATTTTGAGTTTATTTTGTTTTAAAGTAGTTCCGGTTTGTGTAACATCCATAATTGCATCAACATCTTCAGGTGGTTTGGCTTCAGTTGCTCCAAATGACAAATGAATTTGTACATTTTTATTTGTTCCAAGACGTAACCATGGTGTCACGATAAGAGGATCTTTAGATCCATAAAATTTCTTGTATGATCTAGATTGTTTAATAAATTTAGAAGTAGTTGTTAAATATTCAGATGATATTCTAAGTGTTTTTTTCTTTTTTGCATAATCTGCAATCATTGAATCAATATTTTTATAACGATGTTTATCTGGAAATGCAATTACCAATTTTATTTTTCCATATTCTAAATCCAAAAGTAATTCAACATGTGCTTTTGTTTCACCAATCCAGTCCTTTCCAGTAATTCCTACATCATATAGACCGTCAGCGACTAATATTGGAATTTCTTGTGGTCTTAACATCTTCACCATTATTTGTGGGTCATCAAGATATACCCTGTATGTTCTGCTCCTTCGATCAACCTTCGTCCAAGCTTTTTCTAGTATTTTGAATGTAGCCTCTTCTAAGCTACCTTTTGGAATTGCGAATTTTACCTTTGACAATCCTTCCCCTCTCACAAAGCAGCTATATAATTTTCTGTTTAAATTTCGTTAAGCAATTCCTTTGCTCTAACGAGTGAGATATTATTCTCATGAATCATTTTTTTTACGATTTCATCAATCTGGTGTGGTTTTACTCCAGCTGCTGCTGCAAGGTTTCGTGCGTGAAGCCCCATGTGACCCTTTTGGATTCCTTCAGTAACTAATGCGTGAAGCGCACTAAAATTTTGAGCTAGTCCCGTTGCAGTCAAAATCCCTGCTAATTCATTGGCAGAGGAAACGCCAAGAATCTTTGTGCAGATTTTTGCTATTGGGTGTACTTGGGTAATTCCTCCAACAATTCCAACAGACAATGGTAATTCTAGCTTACCGACCAAGTTTCCCTGTTCATCTTTTGACCATTCAGTTAATGAACGATACTTGCCAGAGTGTGCTGCATATGCATTAGCAGCCGCCTCAATTGCCCTGTTATCTTGTCCAGTTGCATTGGCTACGGCTATAATCCCATTCATAATTCCTTTATTGTGTGTGACAGCTCTATAGACATCATTTGCAGCAAATTGATAAGCTAATAGTATATTATCTACAGTCTCGTCTCCACCAACTCTTTCTTTGTCAAAGACTGCTGTGGCTTTAACCATTCGACGTGTATAATAATTTGATAGAATTCGCAATAATACTTTTCCTCCCGTCAGTTTTTCAATTAGAGGGACAACAGCTTCACACATTGAGTTTGTTACATTTGCCCCCATTGCATCACCAACATCTATTAAAAGCTCAACAATCAACATGGAAATTGAATCAGTTTTAACTTCTCTACAAGATACTTCTTTGGCACCTTTTCCCATCTTTTGCAGGGTGGTACTTTGTGAATTTGCAAGGTCAAGTATTTTTTTGGAAGATTCATTGATGTTTTTAACAGCAGATTTTATGTCAACATTCAAAACTTGGATTTGGCCAATGCCGTATGATTCACCAGTATCAACTTTGAAACCCCCTTTGATTTTAGCAATTTTTGCAGCTTTTGAGGCAGCTGCAATAACAGATGGTTCTTCTATTACCATAGGAACCAAGTAATCTTTATCGTTAATTCGAAAATTTGTTGCTATTCCCAATGGAAGTGAGAAAGTTCCAATTGCATTTTCGATCATTTTGTCTGCATTATCAAAAGAAATTCCTCCACAGGAATTTTCTAAAATTTCGAGCTCTTCCTTTGACAAATCCGCAAAGTCTTTCACTATATTCAGTCTATCCTTTCGACTTTTTTCAAAAAAATTTGGTATTGAAGAATCTTTCAATTTACTTTACTATCCTCAATAATTTGTCATCAGTACTATCAGGAAAACCTTTTCCATCGGTGTTTGATGTAATAATGTATAGATTTCCATCAGGATCCTCGATTACATCTCTAATTCTTCCAATTCCGCTCAAGATGCTTTTTTGTGAAATCATACCCTCCTCATTAATATCGAGTTTGAAAAGGTGGGAAGCCCGAAGAGTGGCCATTATCATAAAGCCTTCAAGTTCAAGTTTATTGCCAGAGTAAAAAACAATGCCTCCTGGTTCAATACTTGGGTCATAACAAATTAATGGATCAATAAAATCTCCTCCTGAACACTCTTGAGAAGGCCAGCCATAATTTTGGCCAGCATTAATTAGATTGATTTCATCGTTTTTAGTTGGACCAAATTCAGCAACATAGAGATTTCCAAATTTATCCCAAGTCATGCCTTGAGGATTTCTGTGTCCATAGGAAAACACGGGCGAGTTTGGAAATGGATTATCATTAGGAATTGAACCATCGTCGTTTAGTCTTAAAATTTTTCCAGTTAGGGATTCAAGATCTTGTGGAAGATACGAAGTGTCAGAAATAGACCCAGTTGCAACATATAGTTTTTCATCAGGTCCAAATTTTATTACTCCACCATTACTGAATTTAGAGCCGGGAATTTTGTCAAAAATAGTATCTGCATCCTCAAGTTTATTCTTCGATTCAGTAATTCTCAAAATTTTGTTCCATAAATTACCTCCTTCTTCATAGGTATAGTATACATAAATATAGTGATTAACAGAAAAATCAGGATGAGTTGTTATGCCGAGTAATCCACCATCAAATAAATTTGCAGTTCTTAAAGTTGCAAGAGGTTCAGCTAACAAAATACCATCTTGAATAATCCTTATTCTACCAATTTTTTCTGTCACAAATATTCTTTCATCTCCAAAAGCTATTGCTCTTGGTTTTTCAAGATTGGTTGCTAGTACTTCAACAGAATCTGTTCCTTCAATAGTTGTTGTTGGTTCAGGAAAGGGAAGAGGTGTACCTGGAGAGGTAATTATAATTATTGAGGCAATTAAGGCACCCACAATTCCTATAATTCTTAACTTCTTATTCACAAAAGGTTGAGCTTTTCAATTCCTATTAATTACTTTCAACTTTTTGATAAAGCGTATATACAGCACATTACTCCCATTGTTTCAGCGGGGTGGGGAAGTCAGACTACTTTAGGACAAAGTCATCCCGGCGGGCTCATAAACATTACCTTGAGATACCCGTAAATCAGTAGTTCAAATCTACTCCCCGCTATTCAGTTTTTAAAAATGTGAAACCAGGGAAAAGAATTATCAAATATAATATGCTTATTTGAAACGCCTAATCGTTGCAGTGGTCTTGTTAAATGTCGTTGTGCTGAAATGACAGGCAAATACATTTGTTTTTTGATCTTTCTCGGAATGTGTTCAATGATTTTTTTGTTTGATTTTTTTCCACATTTAATGCATTGAAATAGCTGATTTTTTCCCTTTGATTTCATTTTCTTGTTACATTTTAAGCACAAAGGATTTGACAATTGGAAATTTTTTTCCAAATGCAGTAATTGTATGAATTCTACATTTATGATTCTAGGATGTTTTTTTGAGGCTTTTCTTACCGCTCCTCCAATCGTTAGTTTATCGCCTTTTTTCAAATCCATCATTTCAGTAGTGATGCCAGATGGTTCGTATAAAGCACACCTCACTACTCTACTTTTAGAAATAATAGAAAAGAAAACATGTCCTCCTTTTTTCATAACAGGTTCTTTTGAAACAAAACCTGTTACTGTTCCAGATGAATATGGTTTCATTTCATTAACATTGATTTCATTTTTTAAATGAGCGGATGTTCCTTGATTAGACTTGAAAATAAGATATCCATCCAGTTGTTCTTTAATTTTGATTAATTTTGATGCTTGAAGCAGTGATTTTGTGTTTTCTCCTCTAATTCCATAAAATACTGGATCAGGTCCATGAGGAGTGATCAATACCTTATTTTTAGTTTCATCATAATTATTGAAGGTGTAAGGTTGTGTTTTTTCTTGCATTTGTTTTACACTTTTTTTTGAAATGATTCGTTCTTTGCCAAAGTGTGATTTTTTTCTATAGCTTAGTAGTTCTACGGTTTGATCATCAAATTGGTATCCTATTACACCAATTGCACCTACCAAACCCTGACCATTACCAACATAAAATGATTCAAGATTTTTGTTCGTTGCAAACTTTTTAGCGTAAGCTCGTTTTACTAATTGAGATAGCGCCAATTCACTGAATTTTTTGAATTGATCTGGAATAGTTTCATTTTCATAAAATACCAATGCAGGGTTAGCACCGTTTTTGATGTCAGAATATTTGAAAACCAAATCAGTGATTTTCTTCTTTATTTTCGTAGGATATCTAGTCTTAATCTTTAGTCCTACTGCTCCGTTTCCTCTAGTTTTCCATGGAATATTTGGATTAAATCTAACAAGTGTAGGATAGTCAAGGAATTCTACATTTTCCTTTATGAGATAATTTACTATTTTATAGGCAAGATATGTAGTACACATTCCTTTCGGAGAATCAGTGTCATCAAAACCAATGTTTAGAATTGTTTTTGTTCTCAACAATTTCAATTAGTATTAGCTAACATTTTTGAGTTGTTATTGAATGAAATTGGGATGGTTTAAATTAAAATCAAGTAAATTTTTACTGTTAATTGATAGTTATAGATGAAAAAAAAATCTTTAATGAGATTACAAAGAGAAAACCTGTTTCGGTTGCAATAAATGGACCTGATGGAATTCTGCCTAAAGTTCAAGAAACTGCATCAAAAATTATGAAAAGATTTGGAATTCCTGCATATGTCTTAGCAGATACTACATGGGGTTCTTGTGATCTTAACTCAAATAGTGCAAAAGTTCTAGGAACTGAGATTTTGTTTCATATTGGACACACAATCAGTATGGAAACCTTTGATGACAATGTTGTAATGATTGATGCTTTTGATGACATTACATTTGATAAAGTTACAAGAAAGTGTATTGAAATTCTTAAAGGAAAAAGTGTTTCTTTGATTACTGATAGTCAGCATCTTCATCAAGTGGATACAGTTAAAGAGATTTTGACCAAAGAAGGAATTCAAGTTAAGATTGGAAAAGGGAAAGGTCAGCTTAATGATGCTCAAGTATTTGGTTGTGAGTTTTATCCAGCAATGGAAACAAAAGATGAAGTTGACGTAAATGTTTTTCTAGGTCAGAGTAATTTTCATGCAGTTGGAATTGCATTAGCAACAAACAAACCAACCTATGTGCTTGACCCATACTTTAATGAAGTAAAGGAAATTACAGAATTTGCTCAAAAAATACAGAAAAAAGCAACTCTAGCAATTTATAAAGCATCAGAGGCTGAAACATTTGGAATAATTGTAGGATTAAAGGAAGGTCAGCTCTCAAAAATTACGGCTCTAAAATTCAAACGAGAGTTAGAAAAGGAAGGAAAAACTGTTCAGCTTTTTGCTTTAACTGATATTACCAACGATAGATTAAGAAATCTAAAAGGAATTGATGCCTTTATCCAAGTTGCATGCCCAAGGATATCAACAGACAACCATTTTGAAAAACCGTTACTCTCCACACCACAAGCAAATGCTCTTTTGAAAATTTTGCGAAATGAAAGCATAGAGGGGTATCTACAAATACCACACTGGCTTTAATTTTCAATTTAACTAACTAATTTTTGAAATCTTTGGTTTGAAAGTAATTTTTCAAATGCTTTGCTTTTTTGTGCTTTAATCTTAAACTGATTACCTGATCTAATGGCTTTTTCAAGATTTGATATGCTTTCATTAAATTTTTCAAGCAAAGCCAAACTGGTTGATTTGTCAAACAAGACATCGCCATTTTCGGGATAATCTTTAAGAATTTTATCGCAACATAAGATAGATTCTTTATATCTTCCAATTGAATGTAAAATCCTTTCTTTGTGATACAAAACCACATTATAGTTTGGATTTATGTTTAAAATGATGTCACAATATTCTATTGCTTTTTTATGTTCTCCTACTTTTCGTAATGCTGAAATTTTATTTATTAAAACTGACATATCTGTTGGATTAATCCTTAATGCTTTGTCATAACAAGCCAATGCATCAGAGTAGTTTCCTAATTTACTTAACGCATAACCTTTATTGTTTAAAACATTAAGATGATTTTGATCTATTTTCAATATTTCATCATAAAATGAAATTGCTTCTCTAAATCTTTTTTTTAAGAATAATCGATTTGTTTGATCTAAGAGTGAGTTTATCCTAGGATCAGGAGTCATTATTGGTTTCGGATTTTATGTTGTTAATATCAGTTGACAACATAATTATGCTAAAACTATTATAATCATCTGTTAGAGAACCAGCACATGTCTGAATCAATCATTTTTCCTGGAGATAGAATTGCATCTGTTGAAGAATACGAAGCAGGACATAATACCTTTGATGATGGAAACGATGTTAGAGCTACCGTTGTTGGTACAGTTGAAATTGATAAAAAGGAACGAATTATCCACGTAAAACATTCTAGTGTGATTTCAATTCCCAAGGTTGGAGACATTGTGATAGGTAAAGTCACAGCGGTTTTCGGCACTATGATCGCGGTATCAATTGATTATATTAATGGAAAACCTAAAAGTTCTCATGTTGAATGTATATGCTCAACAAGAAACTTGCGAAAAAAAAGGATCGCATTAGTGAATGACATTGTTTGTGTTAGAATTATCAGTCATTTGAACGGAGCAATACACGCAACCATAAAAGAACCTCAATTTGGTGTTTTGTTTACCAAGTGTGTTAAATGTGGAAGGAAAGTCATTCAGATACGTGATGCTGTTAAATGCACCGAATGTTCTTGGATCGATGAAAGAAAATTATCATCAGATTTTGGAACTAATTATTTCGTTAAACTGAGCGAGAAATGATAAAGGTTTCGTTCCAAGGAGAACGAGGAGCTTATAGTGAAGCTGCAGCATTTTCTTTCTTTGGTAAAAACATTGAAACAGTACCACTTCCCACATTTGCAGAGGTTTTAGCACATACAACAAACGATACGACAGATTATTCTGTATTACCCGTTGAAAATTCGCTTGAAGGGAGTGTTGGAGAAAGCTATGATTTATTGTATTCAACCCCACTTAATGCTGTTGGAGAAATCTATCATAAAATAGAACATTGTCTTATTGGAACTGGGCCTCTTGAAAAGGTAGATACTGTCTATTCACATCCACAAGCTTTAGGACAATGCAGGAATTTCATTCAACAGCATAATATCAAAACTGTTCCATCCTATGATACTGCTGGAAGCGTAAAAATTATCAAAGAAATAAAAAAAGATAATGTTGCCTGCATAGCAAGCAAAAGTGCTTCTGAAATTTATCAGGTTCCAATAATAAAAGAAGGAATGGCAGACAGGCCAAATAATTACACACGATTCTTGGTTTTGTCAAAAAAGCAAAGCAAGGAAACACAAAAAGACAAGACATCAATTATTTTCTCTGTAAAACATGAACCGGGTACACTTTTTCAAGTAATAGAGAAATTCAATAACTACGGTGTGAATTTAACGAAGATTGAATCAAGGCCAAAAAAGGATGCTACATGGGAATACAATTTCTATGTGGACATTGAAGGCCATGTAAATAATCAAAGGTTATCAGAGATGATTGTAAAGATTAAAGAAAACACATTGTTTTTCAAAGTCTTAGGATCTTATCCAGCTGCTGAACTTGATTAGAATCCACGTGGCTTTCGTATACTAAATCCCAAACTTAATCCCATAATCACTAAACCTGAAATTATTACCATTATGTCGTAGGTGAAAAAGATTGGATCTGTGGTTACCTGAAATGTTGCTTCTACACGTATTTCTGAATCTCCAGTGTTTTGAATATCAATTCTACTGTCACCATCTGCCAAATGAACCCAATCAAAAGTAACTTCATTTTTGTGAGTCGTTAATGGAATATGTAAACCTCCACCAGGGCTTGATAGAGTTACATTAAAGGTATTACCAGTTATCTTCATTGTTTGTGGGGTATGATTAGGTGCATTCAAACGATAAGATGTTGATTCCCCTAAACGAAATGTTTCATCAACTTGAATTGTTTGGATTCCAAAATGAGTAATAAGAGAAGCAATCGCAATAGCAACAATTACAGATCCAACTGCAATTCCAATTACTGTTCTTTTGCTAATCATATGTGAATGGATTATGGCAGTGCTTAAAACATTAACTATACAAACCTTTTTTTTAATTTGATGGGAATTGTTAATTAAAAAAATGTTTTATGAATTTTAAAATTTAAATATCTACATTAAAGAAACATCATGAGATTGGCTTTCAGCAAAGCCTGCCGGTGAAATTTTGATAAATTCTGCATTTTCTTGCATTTGTGAAATGGTATGTGCGCCACAGTAACTAAGACCTGAACGAATACCACCTGTCAGTTGTTTTAGAATATCAGTTAGACTTCCCTTGTATGGAACCATCGCCTCAACACCTTCTGCAATGTAATCATTTAGGTCGTCTTCAAGCGAAATGTTTCCAGTCTCCTTTATTCTTCTTCCAAGTGAAGCAGACAAAGAAGCCATACCGCGATACACTTTAAACCGTTTTCCATTTTTTGTCAAAAGAGAGCCAGGTGATTCATCAGTTCCTCCAAGCATGCTTCCAATCATAACTGAAGATGCTCCAGCTGCTAGTGCTTTTGTTGCATCTCCTGAATTTCTTGTTCCGCCGTCAGAAATTAATGGAATATCATTGTCTTTTCCTGCTTTGGCACAATCCAATACGGATGTAAGTTGTGGTACTCCTGAACCTGTTACTACACGAGTTATGCAAATTGAACCTGAGCCAACACCTACTTTCACAGCATCAACGCCTGCTTTTATCAGATCTTCAGCTCCTTGTGCAGTTGCAACATTTCCAGCAATTAATTCACAATCAGGAAATGCTTTTTTGATATGCTGAATAGTACTTACAGCATTTTCACTGTGACCATGTGCTATATCTACAACAATTACATCAACATTGGCTTCTAAAAGTGATTCTACTCTTTCCATAAAGTCTCCTTTTACGCCGACTGCGGCTCCCACAAGTGGTCTTCCTTTTTTATCCTTTGATGCCACAGGATAGTTTTCAATATTTGTAATGTCCTTACTTGTAATCAAACCTGCTACGTGGTCTGATTCATCTACAAGAGGAAGTTTTTCAATTCTATGTTTGTGTAGAATCTCTTTTGCATCTTCAAGACTGATTCCAGATTTTGCTGTAACAACATCTTTTGTCATTACATCTTTTACAAGTTTGGATGAGCCTGATTCGAATTTTAGATCACGATTGGTTAAGATTCCAACAAGTTTTGATACTGAATCAGTTACAAGTAAACCAGAAACTCCTTTCTCTTCAGCATACTTGATTGCACTTCTAACTGTTTGGTCAGGAGCAATGGAATAAGGATTTTCAATCATCACACTGCCTGAACGCTTGACTTTGAGAACTTCTTTGACCTCCTGTTCAATAGTGAGAAATCTGTGAATAATTCCTATTCCGCCCTCGCGTGCCATGGCTACTGCCATTGAAGATTCTGTTACAGTGTCCATATTTGCGCTAATGAGGGGAATGTTTAGGGAAATGTTTCTTGAAAGTTTTGTGCTAAGATTTGTTTGTGATCTGGATGTAATGTCAGAATATTTGGGAACAAGGAGAACATCGTCAAAAGTTAATCCTTCTTTGAATTCCAATGAAACCCTTAACAAAAGAAGTCTAATACATTATAAGCTTTTGTCTGGACGACAAAGTTTCTTAACAGTTGAGACTACACTTCTTGTTTCTCTAATGTTGTGCGTACGAATAATGTTCGCACCATTAATTACTGCGACAACTTCAGCGGTAAGTGAGCCTGGCAATCGATCTGTGGGATTTTTTTTGTTCATAATTTTTCCAATAAATGATTTATTTGATACAGAAACAAGTACAGGTTGGTTTTGTTTAATTGATTTTAGATTAACTAATAATGAAAGATCTCTTTCTAACCATTCAGAATTAATTTTTGTAAAAAATGGACCTTTTCCCGATTTTCTAAAAAAACCAATTGCAGGATCAAGTACAATCTTTTTTATCGAGACGCCAGCCAATTTTGCAAGCTTTAGACTTTCATGTAGGAGTTCTTTTGTTTTTAAAATCTGATTGCCTCGTACCAATTTTTTGCTAAATGCGCATAAAACAAGAGAAGGATCGTATATTCTTAGAACATCAATCATTTGCCGATCATATTTTAAACCTGAAATGTCGTTGATAATATCAACTCCCAACTCCAAAGCTTGAACAGCCACACTTGATCTACACGTATCAACAGAAATTGGAAGATTCGTTTTGTTTTGGATTATTTTAACGGCATCTGTTATTCTTTTTGCTTCAGTTTTTTCAGATATTATTGTTGAAATGTAAGGAGCTGTTGACATGCCTCCCACATCAACAAAATCTGCACCCTGATTTTCCATCTTTTTTACAGTTTCAGATATTTCCTGTCTGGTTGTTTTAATTGATTTTTTGTAAAATGACTCTGGGCTTAGATTTAGAATTCCCATAATTCTTACAGGATTTGAATCTCCAAGAGGCACCGGACCTAGTTTATTCACATAATTTATGACAAGGCGTTATAATTTGAGTGATATGACGATTATAGGGTGGAATACTAGATATTCTGAAATCCTAAAAGAATTTGGCTATAGTAAAAAACAAGATTTAGAATCTGCATGGTTACTTGATTCAATTTTAAAAAAAAATGTTTCAGTGAATAAATTAAAAAAAATCATTTTGGGCAAATCAGTTTTTATCATTGGGGCGGGTCCTTCTCTCTCTTCTTCAATTCCCACTTTGAAGAAATTCAAGAAATTGCCCAAAATTGTTGCAGATAGTGCAATAGATGAATTACTTGAAAACAAAATTAGGCCAGATGTTATTGTAACAGACCTAGATGGGAATGAAAAATCTCTTAAAAAAGTTGGAAAAACCAATACTATATTTGTGGTACACGCACATGGCGACAATATTGCAAAGCTTAACCTAGTTGAAAATTTCAAAAATTGTTTAGGGACTACACAGGCCAAACCAGTTGGGAAATTATACAATTTTGGGGGTTTTACTGATGGAGATAGATGTGTCTTTCTTGCAAACTACTTTGGTGCAAAAAAAATTATTTTATTTGGAATGGATTTTGGTAAAACGATTGGAAAATATTCTCGAACAAAGGTTTTTGAAAGAAAAATCAAGATCAAAAAACTAAATCGTGGAAAAAAACTTTTAGAATGGTTTGGCACCAAAAGAAAATATGGTCTTTATACAACTTTTGGACCCATAAAGGGCTTTAAAAAAATCCGCTACAGAGATGTAGATAGTATCATTATCTAGAATGCGTTTTAATACCTAATCTACATGATAGCAAGTATGAAGTTCTCCGATGAGCAAATTCATGATATTCTAAAACTAACGCAACGAATTTCAGATGAAATTGAAAAACATAAAGAGGAAATTAAAATGCTTGAAAAAAATCACGATATATTAAAATCAATCCTTAAAAAATCAAGTTTTACAAAGGCTTCAGATCTTTCTACCATAAAAACAAATGTAAATTCAGCAGCTATTCCCATAATGAAAGGCAGTAGCGACGAAATAATTGCCAATGCCTACATCTCATCTGAACAGGTTTCCATTGTGTTAAATGATGAAATTGGACTTGATGCTGACACTCCGCCATTGAAATCATTTTTCATAGACAGAATTATTGCGGAAATGAAAAGAAAAGATTCTGCTGAAGTTAAACTAGGTAAAATTCAGCCCGAATCAGTCATTGATTATGTAATAAACAAAAGTGGTACTCAAATTAGAGAAATAATTGTGAAAAATTATCGTCAAAAGGAAAGAGTGAATGAAATCATTAACACAGTGGCATGGTCACTCTCACGCATGTTAGAAAACGCCAAGTGATTCAATGGACAAAATAGTGGTTTTGGACTTTGGTTCTCAATATAGTCACCTAATATGTAGGAGGATTCGTGAATTTGCCGTATACTGTGAGCTTGTTTCATTTGATATTTCCGCTGATGAACTAAAAAAACACAATCCAAAGGGAATAATCTTTTCTGGGGGACCTTCAAGTGTTTACGATTCTAATGCACCAATCCCAGAAACTGAAGTGTTTAATATGAATATACCAATACTTGGTATTTGTTATGGTCATCAACTAATTGTGAACAATTTTGGTGGAAAGGTAAAGCGTGTAAATAAAGAATATGGTTCATCATTATTATCAATCGATAATGACCAAGACTTGCTAAGTGGGATTGGAGAATCAATCAGAGCTTGGATGAGTCATGGTGATGAGGCCGAGGAGGTGCCTTCAGGTTTTGAAATAATTGGACATACTCAAAGTGCCAATGCTGCAGCAATTGCTGCAAAAGACAAGGCAGTTTATGGAATTCAATTCCATCCGGAGGTCATGCATACAGAACATGGAATTAAAATTCTCAAAAATTTTGTTGTAAAGATTTGTGGGGCAAAACAAGACTGGACAATGGAAGCCTTTATTGAAAACACTGTTGAAAATCTTTCAAAAATTGAAGGAAATGTTTTGTGCGGTGTCAGTGGAGGAATAGATTCTACGGTTACAGCATTGTTAATTCACAAAGCTATCGGAAACAGGCTTAAGTGTGTTTTTGTGGATAATGGTCTCTTGCGACTAAACGAAGAGACAGAGGTTGAGGAAATGTTCAAAAACAATTTTAAAGTTAATTTTACTTCAATTTATGCTGCAGAAAGATTTTTAGAAAAATTAAAGGGAGTAACTGATCCTGAACAAAAAAGAAGGATTGTTGGTGAAGAGTTTATCCGCATTTTTACAGAGTTTGCTGAAAAAAATGGCTCATTCAGATGGCTTGCACAAGGTACTTTGTATCCGGATGTTATTGAAAGTGGAGTTTCAAAGGGGCCAGCCTCGATAATAAAATCCCATCATAATGTAGGTGGACTTCCCAACTGGCTTAAGCTAGAGATTCTAGAACCATTAAGGGATCTTTACAAAGATGAGGTAAGAAAGATCGCAGGGATTATCGGAGTACCAGAAAAGCTAATCAAACGTCATCCATTTCCAGGTCCCGGTTTTGCAGTCAGAATTGTTGGAGAAGTTACTCCAAAGAAACTTGAGATTGCCAAAGTTGCAAGTAAAATAGTTGAAAATGAGTTAGATGAGGCAGAACTTTATGACAAGATTTGGCAAGCGTATGCTACCGTTGGTGATGATAAAGCAGTCGGAATTGTTGGAGATGAAAGAAAATATGGAAACATCGTGATGGTTCGAGTTGTAGACTCTGTTGATGCGATGACTGCTGATTGGACTAGGCTTCCTTATGGCCTACTTGAAAAAATTAGCAATAGAATAACAAATGAGATAGAAGATGTAACTTGGGTCTCTTATGCTATTTCAAGCAAGCCTCCATCAACCATTGAACCTCAATAAATTCATTTTTTCTTGATGATTTTCTTCGATTTTTTATATTTATTTAATTGTTTGAAAAATGTAAGTTTTCTTAATTGATGTTGATTATTTTCTGATTGGCCAAAAATTCTATCGCATTAATAAGTTCGTTTTCTGAAATTGTGCCTTCTGCATACCATATGAAAATATCTCGTATCCAAGATGGTAATCTTGATTCTGGCGGAGTTGTTTCAGTTTCTAATTCGTTTGACTCTACAACCAAAGGTACGAGCTCGCCAGATTGTTCTGAGGGTAATTCATTGGTGGCATAAGGATCAACAACTGAAAAAATTGTGGAGGCAATAGCAGAACCATATTCGGAGTAAATTTCAATTAGGTAATCACCAATAATTTCCTCCTTCTCAACTTGGTCAGGAATAAGATGAGCTATCTGTACTCCCCAAATTTCGTTGCCTATGTATTTTGGTAAGATTTCAGATTCTTTGATTACTTCTTCTGTGTTTTGATTAGTAACTCTTATGAAATAATATCCATCATTTGGATTATAGTTGGTAATTTCTATATTTGCTCGAACAAGTCTGTCAGTTGAATCATAATCCATTTTTGATTCATTCAAGGTTATCTTCACCTGAGTTGTTTCATCAGCATTTACTACTGCTGGAAAGAATATCCCTAGAACTAAAAATATTGAGAACAGACCTATGTGGAATAATCTAACACTCATTTTGGGTGATTTCTTGATATTTTTAACAGATATAACCATAAAGGAAATTTTTTGTAATTTATGCTTCTTTTTTGGCCATTTGTATCCCAAAGAGCTGAAAAATCTCTAACAAAGATGCATTATGAAAAAGTATTTTATAGTAAAGTTGCGCCAAATACACCTGCAGAATCCCCTAGTTGGTTTTTTAGTATGGGGGTATCAACGATGTCACTAAACACTTTTTCATACACTACTGTCTTTCCTTCATCATAAAGAAAAGAAATGTTTGATACTCCTCCTCCTAGTACAATTACGTCTGGATCCAAAATATCAATAACATTTGCTAATGCGATTCCAAAATTTTCCAAAAATTCATTCTTCCAATGTTTTGCGTTACCAACATCAAGTTGGTGAATGATTTGTGTCAATGATTCGGATTTTCCTGTAAGCTCTTTCCAGCGTTTCTCCAATGCGGGTCCACTAATGTATGTCTCAACACAGCCATTCTTTCCACAATAACACTTGTTTCCATTATGATGTAGTGTGTGGTGTCCCCACTCTCCTGCGATGTTTGTCCTCCCTCGGTGTACTTTACCATTCATCACAATTCCGCCTCCTACTCCAGTTCCCATTATAACTCCAAAAACAATTTCGAAGTTTTTACCAGCTCCCATTTTTGATTCTGCCAGTGCAAAACAATTGGCGTCATTTTCCATTGAAATGCTTTGTCCCAGAGCTTTTTCCAGATCTTCTTTTAGTGGCATTCCAATGAGACACTGTGTGTTGCTGTTTTTAATTAGACCGCTATGTTTTGAAATTGTACCTGGGGTACCAATCCCTATAGTCACATCAGTGGCTTTTATTTTCAATTCATTAACCAAACCAATAATACAGTTTACAATTTCTTTGTAATCATCATATGGTGCTGGAAGACGTTTTCTGTCAATTATTTTAAAACTTTCATCTAGAATAATTCCTTCTATTTTTGTTCCCCCGAGGTCTATACCTATTCTATTCATAATTTTACATCATAACAGTTTGTTTTGAAGTTTTCATGTGATACATAGCTAGTGTTTTAAGCACAATACACGATATAGAATAAAATGTCAGAACACTTAGATAGATATAGGAAACGTGGTGCGTGGTGGTTTTTGTTGCCAATATTCTTTACAATCATTGGTGGAATTATAGCATATTTTGCAATTAGAAGTGATGACTCACGAAGGGCGAATGATTGTTTGTTACTTGGAATCACACTATTTACGATTCCTCTGGCTATACTAGGGATAATAGTAGTATTTTTTTCAGTTAGTCTGTCAGAACTTGAACCAATTTTTTATCCGCCGATTTACGAAATTTAGTATTTGGAGAAATTATTTATCCCATTGGAGGAGCACCACCAGCGGCTCCACCAGTAGTACCTGAAATTGCAATTACATCATCGATTCTAATTATCATGTTTGCAGTTTCTGTTGCAGATTTTATAATTT
This sequence comes from Nitrososphaerota archaeon, assembly GCA_022564515.1. GTDB lineage: Archaea > Thermoproteota > Nitrososphaeria > Nitrososphaerales > Nitrosopumilaceae > DRGT01. Next base: position 16,892 of record JADFLH010000010.1, on the reverse strand, counting down.
GTTCTTTTACAGCTACTGGTTCTACAATATCAATTGCTAACATGTCTGAAATCGTTGTTTTTCTTGCATCAATGCCTGTCCATTTTTTTCCCTGACTTTGCTTTGCTCTAAGACTCACCATTGTATCAATTGGATCCATTCCAGCATTTTCTGCAATTGTAAGTGGAATAACCTCCAATGCTTCAGCATATTTTTTGATTGCAAGCTGTTTTCTTCCATGAAAATTGTCTGCCCATTCCTTGAGTTGGGCTGCAATATACGCCTCTGGTGATCCGCCACCCGCAACAATTTCTGGCTTTTCAATAACATCTTTGACTACCATTAATGCGTCATGCATAGAGCGATCAACTTCATCAACTACTCTTTGAGAGCCACCTCTAATTAGAATTGAAACTGATAGTGGATTTCGGCATCCTTCAATGAACACCCACTTGTCAGATTCAATCTTTTTCTGTTGAACCACTTCAGCAGTTCCGAGGTCTTTCTCAGACAGATCATCAAGATTTGTTATCATTCTTCCACCAGTTGCTTTTTCTAATTTTGTCATGTCACTTTCTTTAATTCGTCTAACGGCTAAGATGCCATGTTTTGCAAGATAGTGTTGTGAAATGTCATCAATTCCCTTCTGACACAATAGAACATTTGTTCCAACATCATGAATCTTATCTACCATTGACTTTAACATTCTGTTTTCTTCTTCCAAAAACATCTGCATTTGAGTTGGATCGTTAATTCTAATTTCAGCGCTCATCTCGGTTTTTTCTACTTCAAGAGCTGTATTTACTAAAGCAATCTTTGCCTTTTCAATCTTGGTGGGCATTCCACTGTGGATAATTTCTTTATCAAGAACTATTCCTTTGATAAGCTCTGTCTCAGCTATTGAGGCACCTGCCTTCTTTTCTACCTTAATATTATCAAGGTCAACAGTATACTTGTCGATTTTTTTTGTTGTAATTTTTAGAATCGTATCAACAACAATTTTTGAAAGATCATCACCATCATTAGAAATTAATTTTGATTCCATGCTAGTTTTTGCAATCTTCAAAAGGGAATTTCGGTCATCTGGTTTTATTTTCATTGCTATTTCTGAAAGAATCTCAAGAGTTTTTTCAGAAGCTTCCTGATAACCTTCTACGATGACAGAAGAGTGAACATCTTTTTTCAAAAGCTCTTCTGCTTTTGAAAGTAATTCTCCACAAAAAATTACTGCTGAGGAGGTACCGTCACCAACCTCGTTATCAAGTGTTTTTGAAACCTCGACCATCATTTTTGCAGCCGGATGCTGGACATCAATCTCTTTGAGAATCGTGGCACCATCATTTGTGATAGTTACATCACCTAGAGAATCAACAAGCATTTTATCCAAACCGCGAGGCCCCAGGCTCGATCTAACTAAATCGGCTACCAGTTTTGCAGCCTGAATGTTGTTTTGTTGGGCATCTCTGCCTTTTTGCTGAAGTGCACTTTCCTTCAAAACCAATACCGGGCCTTGTGGTGTTTGTTGAATTGAAGCCATAATTCATCTCTTGTGTTTTGAATGCCCTTTTTTAATATATCTTAATTAATTGGTGAGATGAAGGATCTTCTTTTGACATCAACAATACCACTAAAAAGAATCCTAATCGAAGGCAATGCCAAGAATGGTAAAAAAAGAGGAATTAGATGTGGTTTTTTAAATTTGCAACCAGCATCAATTATGGTGTTAGAAATGTTCAAAAAATCAGACGTCACCTTATCAAATGAGTTTGTAGAGATAATACCTCCGAATGGTAGTGAGAGAGAAGCTAATGTTTTGCCATCTTTTATCACTATCAAACCTCCTTGTGTTTTGATTAAATTGTTCACAGCAATAGCCATGTCTGCCTCATTTGAACCAATTACAATCATGTCGTTTTCATGAAAATTCCAAGTTGAAGCAAACGCACCAATCCTTGCACCAAAGTTACTCAAAAATCCAACGGCATGTTGGTTTGAGCCATATGTTCTATCAAAGGCTGCAACCTTCCAAACATCCTTATCAAAAGATGGCAAAACATTTCCATCCTTTGTAGAAAGATCTACAGAATCAAGTTCTGTGATGATTTCAGAAATTAGATTGATTGAATTTACCGAGACAGTTGGTTTTTTTGATTTTACATGAAAGTCTTTTTCTGAGAATTTTTTTCTAAGCTTTACAGTTTTTTTAATCCAAGTAGGTATTGATTTGAATTTTATTTTTGAAATAATGATTCCATTTGAAACAACTAGCTTGCCTCCAACAAACACTTTCTTTGGTTTGATGTTTGTCAAATCATCAAAAACCAAAATGTCAGCAAGTTTTCCAGGAGCAATTCCACCAAGATCTCTTCCCATATCATAGTAATCAAAACAGTTTTTTGATGCCATTGTGAATGCATCAATTGGATCTACACCATTTGCAATTGCCTCTCTTACACAATGATCAATGTGACCATAGTTTTCTATATCAAGGGGATCAACGCCGTCCGAACAAAACATCAATCTATCAATGTAGGTACCATGTGACAGTACACGAATAATGATTTCCTTGAGGTCTCGTCGTATAGAACCTTCTCTAATCATAATCCACATTCCTAGTCGTAACCTCTCTAATACTTGATCAAAGTCAATTGGTTCATGACATGACATTATTCCAGAGGAAATGTATGCATTTAGCTTTTTACCTGAGGCACCAGCCGTATGACCGTTAATGATACAATCAGCCTCTAACATTGATGAAAGTGTGTTCATTGTTTTTGCATCACGCATGGTAACCTTTGTCCATGAAAATACCTCACCAAGACCTAAAACATTTGGAAGTTTTACTGCGGCTTTTTCTTGAGTTAAGCTAAGTGTTTTTCCATGACTGAATTTTTTATCAACTGGAAGACCACCTGGAACAACGTGAAATATTCTGAGAGGTAAATTTTCTGTTTGTCTTACAAATTCTCTAAATCCTCTGTATCCACAAACACTTACAATGTCAATTGGATCAGAGAATAAGGATGTAACTCCACACAAAAGAGATTTTTTTGCAAACTCGGATGGTAAAACAAACTGATCAATGTGGATATGTGAATCTGCAAATCCTGGAGTTACATACTTTTCTTCCAGATCAAATAGAACAGTTTTTGGACCAATTGTGTGAGAAGCATCTTGACCAACAAAAGCAATTCTATCATTTAGAATAGCAATCTGAGTTTGTGGGATGACTTCTCTTGTGTAAACGTTTACCAACATGCAATTTTTTAAAATGATTGTAGCTTTTTTTTCCCCCATTGCAACTGCGTTAAGAGATAAGATTGAAGATGAAAGAGTAGAAGCCATGAGTTTGAGTTGTGGTTTGGAATTATTATAGATTCAATGCTTAAATTACCGAGGAAGTGGGTTGTTTGATATGAACTATCCAAAGGAGATTAGAAGGTATTGCCCAAAGTGCAATACTCATACAACACAAAAGGTCTCCATCTACAAGGCTGGGAAAAGACGAGGTTCTGCTCTTGGTGAGAGGCGCCACGCAAAGGACAAAAAAGGATATGGCGGACAAAAATTTCCTAAATTAGCAAAACCTGCAAAGACAACAAAGAAAGTAACACGTGTTCTTACCTGCACAACGTGCAAAAAGAAATTAATGACATATGGAATTAGAGTCAAAAAATTTGAGTTGGTGGCAGTTTGAAAAAAGATCACATTCCTATTCCAGAACCAAACAGTAAATTTCTAAAGATTAACTGTAAAGAATGTGGTGAACTTCAAATTGTTTATTCTCATACCTCAATTCTCGTAACATGCAATTCCTGTGGAAACACTATAGCCAAACCAACAGGAGGTATTGCTAAAATTTTTGGCAAATACTCAGGAAAGGCCGAGTAGCTTATAATCCTGTTTTGTGTTTAGATTAAAAGCAACTCTTTTGTCATCAAGAATTTGATGGGTCTCTTTTACTTGCTCTAAACTTTTAATTTTCTTTGCATTAACAAGTGAAATTCCTGTGAAAAAACATTGTTTCTCTTGAAATGTAATAAGAAAATTAGATGATATTTGAAGTGAATCCAAAAACTCCTTTGTTACAACTATGCTCTTCCAAACATTTCTTGGATTATATAACGCGACAATTTTTTTTACAATTTCGCCATCAAGAAGAGGAAGATCCCCTGATGTCACCAAAATGTGATCATCGAGTGAGCTTAAAACCTGATTCAAATCACTTACATATCCATTTCCAGGAGTGTTAATTATTTCAACATCAGTTTGTTCTAGCAATTCCTTTGTCTTTGGAGCATTTGGACTTGGAATTGCAATTACTTTTGAAAAACATTCTGAATCTTTCAGGGCATCAATTACATGAAGTATTATAGGTTTTTTATGCCTGTGTAGAAGTTTTTCTTGATTTGATTCCATTCTGGTGCCTTTTCCACCAGCCATCACAACTCCAATCATATTGTAACAAAGATCAAAAGGGAAGATAATCTAGTTAATTCATTTGTTGCTCCTAAAACGTCACCAGTGATTCCACCAAAGCTTCTAGTTGAGATTCCAACCAAAAAAAGTGTGAGTATGACACTAGCAGCAAACACAATCATTCCTATGCTTCCTGCTACAACTATTATTGGAACAATTGTGAGTACGAGGGAGACTATGAGCTTTTTTCTGTCCTTCATAAGTTCCACAAAAGGAGAGTTTGAGCCTAGAGTGGCTGAATGACCTGCACTTGCCATCAACACCATTGAGAATTTTGCTATAATTTCACTAACAAGAATTGCTTGAAATAACAGATAGCCATCAGCTAATGAAAGTGCAATAATCATTCCAACTATATACAGCACAACAGTAACAATTCCAGAAGAACCTGTTGAAAGATCCTTCATTGCTTGAAGCTTTTTCTCTTTTGTCCCCTTTGTCATCAATCCATCTGCAAAATCAGCTAAACCATCTATATGATGAATTCCAGTAATTAGTGCAAATGCTGCCATCACTAGCAGTCCAATAACTAATGGTTCAAGTCCTAGAAATGATAATCCAAAACCAAAAGAACCAACAACAAGTCCGATTGCTACACCAACAATTGGGAAGAGATACATGTACTTTGCAATTGTTTCTAGCTGGGCTTTGCTTGTTGGAATTATTGTTAAAAATGAAAACACTGAACCTATTTCTTTAAGCATAAAGCCACCATCCTAAATATGATAACATGACCATGATGGGAATAGTAACTATTCCAAAAAACAGGATTGAGGTTACCTTCATTAGAACAATTGCTGATTTTATGTGTTCCTTTTTTAGTTCTAGATCTCCATCACCAATTGTATAATGATCTATTTTTTCAAACTTTGTTTTTAATGCACCAGCCAAAGCTCCCATTGGATATCCGGCATTGGGGGATGTTGGTAGTGATCCATCACGTACCATGATTAAATAAGATCGTTTCCAATCACTTCCAATGATCATTGCGCCTAAAATCATCACTAGAGCTGTCAATCTGGCTGGAATGAAGTTTAGTACCTTGTCACAGTTTGCACCAAACCATCCTACATTTTTGAAAATTGAATTATTGTATCCAATCATTGAGTCTATAGTGTTTACCACTCTGTACACAAATGCCCCTGGCAGACCAAATAATGCATAATAGAATAATGGACCAGTAATGCCATCAACGGTATTCTCGCTCACACTTTCAAGCACGCCCGATAAGACATGATTTTTGTCCAATTCCTTCGTATTTCGCTTAACAATCAAGGCTAGATTGTCTTTAGCACTATCCATATCATCCATCTCAACTGATTCTACCACAGCTAGTGCACGTTTTTCCATTCCTCTAATGGCTATTGTTGTTTTGAGAAGAATTGTACTAATCAGAATTGATGATATTAACGAAACATAATCAACTGTGATTAAATTAATTCCAACATCAAATAATATCAATAATGTTGCAACAATTGTTGTTACTGATAAAACAATTGCAATTCCACCAAGTTTTTCAGTTTGTTCTGACTTGTTTTTAGCAAGTGGAGTAAGCTTTGCAATCAATCCACCAATCCAGGCAGTTGGATGATATTTGTTCTTTGGATCGCCAGCTACAAAATCCAATCCCAGTGCAAATATGATGATTAAAATAGATTCAATTAACAATATATCAGCCTTTCAATTGCCTTGATGTTTAGACTTTTCTTTACTAATTTACTTAGCTTGTCAATCTCTCTATCAATTTTGTCGATGTTTTTCTTGTTCCAGGAAATTCGTTTTGGCTTTACACTTAGAGAATCTTCCTCAGGCAGATCTAGCTTTGTCATTGGAATTACACCATAAACTGGTTTTTTGGTGTATTGTTTTAGTTTTGCAAATCCGGGTTTTAGAATATTAATGTCGCCTCGGAATTTATTTATTATAAAACCCTTGACAAGTTTTTGATGTTTTTTATCAAGTAATGTAAGCGTTCCAACAATACTAGCAAATGATCCACCTCTATCAATGTCGGTTATTAGCAAAACAGGGGAGTTAGTTCTTTCTGCAATCTTCATGTTTGCAATATCAAACTTTTGTAGATTAATTTCTGCTGGAGAACCTGCTCCTTCAATAATTATAACATCGTACTTTTTTTTCATACGCCATAAAGACTCCATTACAACCTTGAGTCCTTTTGTTTTTACGAATTTTTTGTAGTAATCAGTCGCATGCATGTTTTTGTAGCGCTTTCCTTGCAGGTATACAGTACTATAGTAGTTTCCAAGAGGTTTTAGCAAAATTGGATTCAAATCAGGTGTGATTTTACAGCGTGCAGCAATTGCTTGAATGGCCTGAGCACGGGCGATCTCAAAATTCTTGTTCTTATATGAATAATTTGACATATTTTGAGACTTGAATGGGGCAACACATATTCCAGAATCAGAAAAAATTCTGCAAAGAGCAGATACAAGTATTGTCTTGCCAGCTCCTGAAGATGTTCCCTGGATCATCAATGTTTTCATTTAATTTTCTCCAATGCTTTTACAAACTTTTGGTTTTCTTTTCTTGTTTTAACTGCAATTCTGATGTAATTATTGTTTAAACCACGGAATGTCGAAGCATCACGTATCAGAATATTTTTCTTTAGAAGCTTTTTTTGTAATATTTTTGATTTTAATTTTGTTTTAATAAGAATAAAGTTAGTAGTTGTATCATGACATTCAAAACCATGAATGTTTGATATTTTGTTTCGCAAATATTTTGATTCTTTTTTTATAATTTTACGAGTTTTGTTCAAATAAAATGTAGAGCAAAGTGCAGCTCTTGCAGCATGTTGTGCTATTCCACTAATATTCCATGGTATCTTGATCTTGCTTAATGTCGAAATGATTTGTTTGTTTCCAATTCCATAACCAACTCTGATTCCAGCTAAACCAAATGACTTTGTCATAGAACGCAAAATGAAAAGATTATTAGATTTTTTGACATATTTTATGACAGATTCGTTGGAATCTGGAACAAGCTCAATAAATGATTCATCAATAAATATTCCAGTAGATTTTTTCTTTGCAGCTTGAATTATTTTTTGTAAATTTTTTTTTGAAATTAAAGTTCCAGTTGGATTGTTGGGATTACAAACAAAAACAAAGCCGTTTCTTGGAACTTTTTCTATAAAGTCATCTAGATCTTTTTCTAAATTCATTGTCTTAAAGAATGAAATCTTACAACCAGCTAATCTTGCAGCAGCCTCGTACTCACCAAAGGTTGGAATTGGAATCAATACAGGTATTTTTTTGTTCAAAAAAGCCTGGCAGAAATTGTAAATTATTTCAGTTGCACCATTTCCCATAACAATTTGTTCGTATGGTATCTTGGTATACTGCTGAAGGGTTTTTCTCAGATTTTTAGAATCTGAATCTGGATACTCTGAAATCGTACCTAACTTCTTTTTGAGAAACTTTCGAACTATGGGTGAGGCTCCAAAGGGATTGATGTTTGAACTAAAATCGAGAAGGTCATTCTGAGATTTTTTGATAGAATAAGGGCCTCCGTGAGAAACTGGCTTGTGAGATGCTATATTTCGATTTGGTCTCAACACAAAGAAATACGATAAAGGATTATTAATTGAATCCTAAGCAAATTGGTTCATGAAAAAGAAAGTAGCAATAATTGGAGTCACAGGTTCAGTAGGTCAAGAATTTGTGTTATCCTTAGAAAATCATCCATGGTTTGAAGTGACTCAGATTGCAGCGTCTGAAAGATCTGCGGGTAAAAAGTATGCTGAAGCTATTCGTGATCCAAACAGTGGAATTATTTCTTGGGAAGTTCACGGAGAAATTCCAGAATACATCAAGGAGATGACTGTCAAAAATATTGATGAGATTGACGCATCGCAATTAGATTTGGTCTTTTCAGCTGTTGAATCAAAAGCTGCTCGTGATATTGAAACAAAATTCGCAAAAGATGTTCCAGTAATTAGTACTAGTTCTGCTTATCGATATGAAGATGACGTTCCAATTCTAATTCCGGGAATAAATGATGAACAAGCTGAACTTTTAGAAGAACAAAAGAAAAATAGAAACTGGAAAGGGTGGGTTGCACCATTACCAAACTGTACAACAACTGGTTTAGCTATTACACTAAAACCACTTTATGAAAAGTATGGTGTAAAAAAAGTCATGATGACTTCAATGCAGGCAATCTCAGGAGCTGGAAGATCACCAGGTCTTAGTGCAATAAACATTACTGATAACATTATACCATACATTCCAAATGAGGAGGGAAAGGTTAGAAGGGAAACAAGAAAGATTCTTGGCAAACTAAAAAATGGAAAGATTGAGGATGCAGACATTAAAATTAGCTGTACTTGCACAAGAGTTCCAGTAATTGATGGTCATACCGAATCAGTTTTCGTTGAAACAGACAAAGATGTTGATCCTGATAAAGCAAAAGAGCTTTACAGTGAATCAAACAAAAACATCTCAGTAGCTGGTCTTCCTTCTGCTCCAGAAGAATACTATGCATTTCATGAAGACCCAACAAGACCTCAACCAAGAATTGAGCGAGATGTTGGAGGTGGCATGACCACTACAATTGGAAGAGTGGAGAAGGAGGAGCTGTTCGACCATGGCCTCAAGTACATGTTGTTTAGCCACAACAAGAAGATGGGGTCTGCAAAAGGTGCAGTATTATTAGCAGAAATGTTATACAAAAAAGGTAAAATCTAAAATAATTTTGCAAAAATTTCAATAGAAGACATATAAGTTACAAAAATCTATACGAATTAGGCGATTCTGGGTGGCAAAGGTTGATGAATTAGATCTTATCATCCTAACCGAGTTATCAGCCGACGCATCAGTCTCTGTGCCAAAACTTTCTCAGAAGATTAAGGAAAATCCATCTGTAGTTTATTCTCGAATCAAAAGGCTTGTCAAGAAAAAGCTTATCGAGCGCTTTACCATTGTTGTAAATGATCAGGAGCTTGGCTTTCAGGTCAAATCACTGGCTGGAATAAACATGGATTCTAAAAAGCGAGATGGTGTAATTGATGAGCTTTTCAAAATAGATGGGGTACGCGAGATCGCAGAAGTTACAGGAAGGTTTGATATCTTGGTTACCTTGTATGCCCATTCATTAGATGAGATGTACGTAATTGTATCTGAAAAAATAGGAAAGATCGATGGGGTGTTGTCTTCGGAGTCTTTTATTGAGATGAAGACCAGAGAAAAAGCGATGCCATATATGTCCTCAAAACAAGGGGAATAGTATTGCAAAGGGCAAAGATTGAATCTCGGTTTGCAACATACTATGAGCTAACAAAGCCAAAGATTTGGTATCTATTAGTCTTTACTGCATTTGGAGCTGCAATTACGGCTTCGAACATATACGACATTCCAATCTCTACTGGAACATGGGCCTTGATGTTGGGCTCAGTGGCAATAGGCTCTGCTGCTGCGAATGTTTTGACTAATTATCATGATAGAGACATCGATGCAATAATGGAGAGAACTAAAAATCGACCTTTACCGTCAATGCGAATTCATCCTGCTGAAAAGGCTCGTAACTTTGGGTATGTCTTATCTGCAATCTCTCTGATGTTAGCATTTGGAATTTCATTTACAACTACTTTGGAGCAAGGCATTTGGGCTGCTGCGTTTATTGCCTTTGGTCTCTTCAACAATGTAATAATTTACTCGTATGTACTCAAAAGGCGAAGTCGCTCTAATATTATTTTAGGTGGTCTTTGTGGCGGAATGCCTCCACTGATTGGTTGGATAGCAGTTACAACCAATGATTTGTGGACTATGGGGTTGACGATGGCGGGTCTTGTCTTTATCTGGATTCCTATGCACATCTGGGCTTTAACTTTGCACTTTAAGGAAGACTATATCAAAGTTGATGTTCCTATGTTAACAGCTGTCCAATCGGAGAAAACATCTGCTAGAGTAATTGCTGGCTCTACTGTAATAATGGTCTTATTTAGTATAGTTCCTTTCTTTTTGACATTTGAAAATGGCGAGCCCATGATGGGCATGATCTATTTGTGGACCGCCATAGCTTCAGGGGCGACGATGATTGCATTATCAGCTTGGGTCATAACAAAACCAACTGAGAAGGCTTCGTGGACATTATTCAAGTTTTCAAGTCCGTATCTTGCAGTGCTGTTTATTGCACTCATGGTTGACTCAGCTTTATAGCAAATTTATTAAAAATATATTGAAATGAACCTGATATCAAATCTATTTTTTGATGATCATCGATATTTTAGGTGGGATTTTTCTGTGTGGCAAACACAATTACAAATCCGTGGAGTTTTTTTTACCTAATTTCATCCAGATTTCACAATGGGAGTCTCGCTGGTAGATACAAATTTAAAATTTTTCCGGCCCTCTTAGTATCTGCTTATAAAGACAATCTATGAAGTTTGAATGTGATATTCTACTAGATTTTATTCTTGATAAGGTAGATTCTTGTCATTATCCAAGATGAGCCAAGAAATTGGCAAGTTAATAAAAAGTCCCGCTGTTTTGCATGACGCCTTGAAACATTACACAAAAAGATTGACTTTTGAGGAGGATAAAGAAATCAAATCAATATTTCCAGAGATTGTTCAAAAAGAACTGGGAGATATAATTAATGACATTTCAATTGTTGAGAAAATTCTGGGACTTTCAGATACAAATAAAATCCAGTTTGAGCTTAAACCATACCAAGAACTTATTCATTATGCTATGTAATGCTATAAAAATGATTTAGAAAAAAGTCTTTATCACATTAATAAGAAATTCAAAAGAAGCGTACCTAGATTTGAACGTGTAAATACTATTAAAGAAATTGATTTCGCGTTAAGAGAATTATCAAAGTTGAGAAGGAAAACAAAATAGTTTGTAATCAATCAAAATTCATAATTCTATAAATGATTAAAACTCCGTTCAAAAAATAATTTTCATCTTTTGTAAAAAATTACCGAAGTATTTATGTAATAGCTCAAATGAATTTAAGAGGCGAGGAAATGATGTTTTCAACAACCCCAATGCCCTGAATTCATCAAACATCCTCGTCATTTTAAAATGTTTTATGTAACAAAATAATGTGATAATTAAAACTAACATTAACCAACATCCTAGCTATTAATAAAAGAGAATTACATCAAAAGCTTAATTGAGCTACAAGTTTTTGGATCATACAACTGACGCCTTTATCGAGGTAACTGCATCTACACTTAATGAAGCATTTACGCTGGCTGCACAATCAGTAGTAGATATAACACTTGATAGAGATGCAATAGAAGAAAAGGAGCAAAGAACACTTACAGTTTCTGCTCAAGACCTAAGATATCTTTTATTTGATTGGTTAGAAGAGGTAAATTATCAAATTATCACAGAAGGTTTTTCAATTGCAAGATTTTCCCTTGAAATTTCAAAAAATTTCCTCTACAGACTTAATGCAACTGCATATGGGGAACCAATTAATCTAAAAAAGCACCACTTTAAGATTGAGATAAAAGCACCAACCTTTCATATGATGGAGATAAAACAGAACGGCGGAGTTACCATGCGGTTTTTGATGGATTTGTGAGTCACAAAAATAAAAAAAGAATAAAAAGTCGTTTTTTGAAATATCGTAAATGATATGAAATTTATTATAAATTATGTTACCCTATAATGGTAAAGATTCTGTTTTTTCTTCGTTCAAACCAAAAAAAATGCTACGTTGATAATCCCTACTATAATTAGAATGATTACAGTACAGTAATTTTCTACAATTCGTTTAGCGAGTTTCTTGTTAGGAACCGTAAGCAACATCTTTCTTTCTCTGAATCTCAACTATTTCATTTAGTAATTCAAATTGTTCTGAGCTGAGTTTGTGTGAAAATCTTTTGAGAAGCTGTTTTGCTTCAATGGAATTAGGCAAAGTATAGAAGACGTTTCCTTCTGAGATTTGTCGCCCAACAGTCACTCCTTTGACAGAACAGGCAATTTCTTGTCCTTTTTTTGCAGACTCGATTGTCTTTTTTCCATCTTGGAGCTGATGAATCTTCCCGATCTCTTTTCCATCTTGCCGCATGAACTTAATCTTTTGGCGTAGTTCACCAATATCCACTCTAATTCCAAACACTGCAGGATTGTTATTTCTGAACACAAAACCTTTTAGAAAGGTGAACTTAGAAATTGGAGTTATCTCTGAAAATATAGCATCTTCCCCGTGTGCAATATCCTCAGTTACCCATTTGGTATAATTATCAATTAGATTATAGATTACATTGTCCTCTATGATTCGAATGTGGTTTGTGTCAGATTCATCTTTTGCATCAGCTAACGTCTTTACATTAAATGATAAAATAACACCAAGGTGTCTATCTTTTTCTTTGATTGCTTTTGCACCAACAACATCCCGACGGTTAACAGGACCAATATCTGCCTTTGCCACTGGAATCTGCTCTCGCTTTAACATCTCAGTTATTGCCTCAAGTGAGCCTATGGTATCACACTTTAAAGTAATGCCCGAGGTTTCCTTATCAATAAAAACTGAAGCCATTTCTGATTCGATTTCTTTTTTTAAATATTCAATTTCAGATTCATTAGCTGCCACATAGACAGTACTGCCAGGTAAAACTCCTTCAAGGTCGGGTGATGCAATTTTGATGCCAGCAGCAGCTTGCACTTCATCAACTGGTTTGAACTTGTCTCGGGGGTCTCGCATCTCATCAAGTGGTTTCGGAAGTAAAATTGCTTTTAGTTTTGTTATTATTACGCCATCTCTTTTTGATACAAGAATTATGTTATCCTTGTTTAGTGAACCATCAATTAGAATGATGTTTGCTGTTGGTCCCATTCCAACCTCATCATTTACCTCCAATACAATTCCGCGCGTTGTTTTTTGTTCCTGATCCAGTCTTTTTTGCAAGTACTGTTGGGTCAACCCAACTAAAACTGCGAGAAGTTCAGGTATTCCAACACCTGTTCTTGCCGAAACTGGAACAATTGCTATTTCGTTTTTAAAGTCTTTGACTCTCCAAAAAGCTTCTGATTGATATCCCAAAATAGAAAGTGTTCCAACCACATCATAAATTTTCTCATCAAGTGCAGTTTGGATAGAACTGTCTTGCTCTTTGATAGCTTGAGAAATAAAACTCGTTTCAGTTTTTCGCCATCCCGAAAGCTGATCAGTTTTGTTAAGAGCGACAACAAAGGGAACTTTGCGACTCTCAAGAATTTTCAGACTCTCATTTGTCTGGGGTTGAAACCCACGGTTTACATCAACAACTAGAATTGCAATGTCTGCAGCTGACCCTCCCCGTGCTCGTAAATTTGTAAAGACCTCATGCCCTGGTGTATCAATTACTAAAATGCCGGGGACTTGATGTTCAGACTTTTGTAGTTTATTGTACAATGGTCCACAGATTTTCTTTAGAGTTTCAGTGGGAAGAAAGCTTGCACCGATGTGTTGTGTTATACCACCAGCTTCTCTTTCTTGAACACTTGTTCCTCTAATGTTATCAAGGATTGAAGTTTTACCAGAATCTACATGACCCAATACTACAACAATTGGTTGTCTTACTCGCACAGTTAATCACGTAAATACTACATTCACTTCCTTTTCAAAACTTTGCGGCGAATCTGAAGCATGAATTATGTTATTTGTAATTCCTAAACCAAGATCACCACGAATTGAACCTGGTGCAGCTTCAAATGATTTGGTGGCACCAACCATTAAGCGAGTTATTGTAATAACATTCTCACCTTCAATAACAGCAACAACAACATTTCTGGATGTGATAAAAGAAACAAGTTCGGTAAAAAACCGTTTATCTTTGTGCTCAGAATAGAACTTTTCTGCCATCTCTTTTGTGAGGGAAAGCATTTGCAACTTTACAAATTTGAAACCCTTATTCTCAAATCTAGAAATTATCTCACCTATTAGATTTCTTTCTACAGCGTCTGGCTTTATAATGATAAGGGTCTGTTCTGTCAAGTTTACTTCTTTCTGATTCCGCCTTTGACGTACTTTTTTGTCCACTTTAGTTTTCTGGGATCACGTTTTAGCTCAAGCATGTTCTTTTTGCATTTTGAAGAACAAAACCAAAAAACTGTTCCATTATTTTTTACAAGCATGGTGCCAGAACCCTTTGCAACCGGCCTATCACAAAAATTGCATGGTTTTACTAAAAGACTCATTTAATCAACTACTTTATTTTCTTGGCTTCTCTTTCGGTTTCACGTAGCATCAGTATCTCATTGATTCTAACAGAACCCTTGACATTTCTTGTTAAAATTCTGCCTTTATCCCTTCCGTCCATTATTTTGACTCTAACTTGAATAACCTCACCAGCAATTCCAGTTCTACCAATTATTTGAATAACCTCTGCAGAGGTTACTTGTTCAGTTTCTTTGCTCATTGATCAGACTTTCCACCTTTTATTTTAGAAATAGTTGAAATGACTTGATCAACAATATGTTGTGCATCACCAGAATCTATTATCGCAGCAGCTGCAGAGGTAATCTCAATACCTAACGCCTTTCCAAGTTCCTGTTTGCTTGGAACAAATACATAAGATACCCCTTGCTCCTCACACAAAATTGGTAGATGAGCTACAACCTCAGGAGGTTCAACATCTTCAGCAATAATAATTAATTTACTAGTACCACGTTCAATTGCTTTTGTTGCTTCATTAGTTCCCTTTCGAACTTTACCACTTTCAGTTGCAACTCTAAGTGCCTCATAAATTGGGTTTATCAGATCTTGTGGTGTTTCATATTTTACATAATAAGGCTTAGCCATTTGTATCACCCAGTGGGATCATTTCCATTTCTCCCATGCGCTCAATTGGTCTTAAATATGTTATCGGGAAAGAATTGATTTTATTGTTTGAATATAATCTGACATAATCTTATCTAGGTCTTCTTTTGAGACAGCTTCTGCATAAATTCTTACAATTGGTTCAGTTCCACTTGGTCTTACTATAACCCAATTTTTTTCATCAAATGAAATTTTAATTCCATCCTCGATGTTAGCGTTTGGATTTTCTTGTTTTAGAATGTCGACAATTTTTTTAGCTTCATCAGATGAACACGAAATCTTGTCTTTTGTTGTAAAAGATGGTGGTAGTGTTGCAATCTCTTCAGAAATTGTTTTCCCTGATAAGGCAATCAAATCTAGAACCAAGGCCAATGTCATTATTCCATCTCTTACCTGATTGTGTTTTCCATACATGAATCCACCATTTTCCTCAAAACCAATCAAGGCATTCATTGAAACCATTTTTCTTGATACTTCAACACTTCCAATTTTAGTTCTAATTACCCGAGAGTTAGTACTTTCGGCTATGGATTCAATACTGGAACCAGAATTTAGGCACGTAACAACTATTGAATTAGGATTTTTTTCTAAAATGTGTCGTGTTAATAATAATGCTGATTTTTCGCCTGTTAAGATTTCTCCATTGCTATCACAAAACAAACTTCTATCTCCATCTCCATCAAATGCTACACCTAGATTTGCATGGTTGTTTAAGACAGTTTGAGAAAGTTCTTGAAGATTTTCAGGTGTTGGTTCAGCGCCACGACCAGGAAATTTACCATCAATCTCCTCATTAATTACAAAGACTTCACACCCAAGCTTTTTGCAAAACATCGGTGCTAAAACAGCCTGAGCACCATTTCCAAGATCAAGAACAACTTTAAAATTTTTGGAAATAATTTTGGCAGTATTAACTTGTGATTTTACACCATCTAGATAAGCCTCAATTGCTTGTTCCTCTTTGTTTGTAATACCCCAATGTTTTGATAGATTTTTCCATTTTTTGTTAAAATAAATTTCTTCTATTATCAATTCATCCTCTCGAGAAATTTCTACTCCATCACTTGCAATTGGTTTTATACCATTGTATTTTGGAGGATTATGTGATGCTGTGATCATAATTCCTCCTTTGTATCCAAGTGTTTTTGTGGCAAATTCTAGACATGGTGTTGGTACAAGTCCAGAGTTTTTGCAATCCAATCCAGCATAGTTTAATGCTGAACAGATAACTTTTGCAATTACTGGACTAGAATCGCGTCCATCATAACCCACAAGAATTGGTCCTTCTTTGAAATATGTTGCAATAGATAAAGTAATGTCATGAATAAAATCTAGAGTTAAATCATCACCAAAGACCCCACGAATTCCATTTGTTCCAAATAATTTTCCCATACGGTTCTATCGCAACAATAGATAAATTTGTGTTATTGCATCGCTAGTCATAAGTTAAATGGCATATTGAAGTAGTTCATTCATGCCTGAAAAATGCTACCAGCTCTTTCTTAGTGGAATAGCAACCTCTGCCACAAGAAAGCAGTATGAATATCAGTTAGAACGATTTTTGAAAGAAACCAAGCTCAAGAACTTTACAGCATTACTTGAACTGGATGATGAAACAAGGCAGGATATGCTTGAGAAGTATGTTTTGATGT
>JADFLH010000009.1 GCA_022564515.1 Nitrososphaerota archaeon | reverse complement strand
ACAATACAATCTGATTTTTAGCAACAAATGGCATTTGCATAAAATGTTCTGAAAACTTATTTTTCAAAATTTCTAGGGTTTTTTTAAGATCACCATTAATCCATGTTAAAATCGCATGAGAAATATATCCTTCAATTTTAGTTGGATTGTAAATAAGTGTAAATTGAATTGCATCATCATTTTGAAGCCTCTTTATTGATCTTGTTATAGTTTTTGTAGAAAGATTTGTTGATTTAGCAATACTTTCAATTTTTTGCCTAGGATCTTTCATTAATTCACTAATGATAAGTAGATCAGTTTTTGTTAGGTTTGAATTTACACCAGGATTTTCAGCTTCGAATATTGTAAGAATTCTGACATCCCTCATTAGATTTTTTGCAAGTTCAATTTTTTGTTGAACATTTTCTTTTACAACAATACTACATACAGTTATTCCACCAACACATGGGACAACAAAAAATGGTTCACCAATCAGTTTGACCTGTTGTAAAATATCTTCAAGTTCTTCCCCTGTGATCACAATGTAAATAACTCCATATCCTAGAACAGTAGGTTCAATTTTTAACGTAAAATATTCAATAATTTTGTTTTTTAACATCTTTCTGATTCTAGATTTTATAGCACCACCAGAAATGCCAATATTTTTGCCTATCTGTCGGTCAGATTCTCTACAATTATTCAATAATCTGCTTAGAATTTGCATATCAATTTTGTCCAATATTACACCTTTTGATTTGATCTGCTATCTAAACCAAACTTATTATTTATAAAAATGTCGAATTTATAAGAAATTAACACCAAATCTATTATATATAGGACTTTTTCATTATATACCGTTGGATTACAGATTTAATCTAGCAAAGAGGATGCTTGCTAACAAAAAAGGAAGCCTGACTGGAGCAGTATTAGCAGTCTCAATTGGAATTTTAGTAATTCACGTAAATTTTGTAATTTTTCAAGGTTTGTATGACGCAATTATCAGAGATATGTCTGGTTATAGATTTGGTGATATCTATATTACTGATGAAGAAGACTTTATCGAAAAATCTGATTTATTTTTAGTAAATTGGCTTGAAAGAATACCATTTGTAGAAGCGGTAACGCCACGGTTGTCGTCTACAGCTTCAATTAATGCAACAAAATACGGTGAGAGATTTGAAGAAACTAGAGTTCCTATCTTGGGAATTGATCCGCTAAGAGATATTCGAACATCTGCAGCTCATGAAACTATAAGTTCTGGTCAGTATGTTTTTTCAAGAAATTCAATTGTGATAGGTTCTTGGATTGCAAATAAACTTGGTGATATTAAACCCGGCGAAGCTGTAAAACTTAAGATTGTTGATCGTTGGGGTGAAAACCAACTAAAACAATTTGTTGTAAGTGGAATTTCTACCTCAGCTGGTGGGCAAGGATTTGATAACACTGTTCTGATTCACATTGATACCTTGCGAGACATGTTGGATAGAAATGGCGAGACAGGTTCATTTTTAGTTAGACTAAACGATCCAACAAAAGCTATTCAAGTCAAAGATTTCTTTCTCAGATCATTTCCTAATGATGATTTTGAGGCTGAAACCATAGAAGAATCTGCTGAAGAAGTTCTTCGCGGTTTTAGATCCGGCATTGCCATGATTAACATGATTGGATATTTTGGAATGATGTCTTCTGGGTTTGCTATTGTAGCAATTCAGATGATGCTTGTTTCAAGCAAAACTAGAGAAATTGGTATTATGCGCTCACTTGGAGCAAAGAGAAAGGACATTTTGATTTTGTTTTTACTACAAGGAATGATCATTGGTGTTATCGGAGCAAGTGTTGGAACAGCAGCTGGTATAGGCTATACATTCTATGCCAAAGAAACCAAAATGGCTTGGAATAATAGCGTTCCTTTGGAGGTAAACTATGACTGGCCCAAAACTCTCCAGATTGCTTTTACCTCGTTTGGTTTAGCAATCGCTGCTTCAATATACCCAGCATACAGAGCAACCAAACTTCAACCTGTGGAGGCGATGAGAACTGTCTGAGAAAGTTCTTGAAATTAAAAATCTAGACAAAACTTATGGTGAAGGGGAAACTGAAGTCAAAGCTTTACGTGATGTTTCCTTTAGTATAAACAAAGGAGAATTTGTATTAGTTGTTGGAAGTTCGGGTTCTGGAAAATCCACATTATTGAACATGATTGGACTATTGGACAAACCAACAAAGGGAAAGGTCTTTATCGATGGCGTTGATACTTCCAAACTCAGCGATGACAAAATATCCTCATTTAGAAATGACAAATTGGGTTTTGTTTTCCAATTTTCTAATCTTTTAGCAGACCTTACTGTTTTTGAAAATGTAATGCTCCCAAGAAACATACAGAGAACAGAAAAGAATGCAGAACATGAAGTAAAGGAGATGTTAAGGGCTGTTGGTCTTCAAGACCAACTACATAAACGTGCCAACAAAATTTCTGGAGGACAATCTCAAAGAGCCGCAATTGCAAGAGGTTTGATTAATCATCCTTCAATCGTCCTTACTGATGAGCCAACCGGTAATCTGGATTCTATCACTGCTGAAACCATTATCCAACTTATGAAATCTATGGCTAGAAAACTGAATCAAACATTCATCGTGGTCACACATGAAAAAGAAGTGTTTGGAGACGTAGACCGAGTAATTACAATCAAGGATGGCCGAGCATTTGATAGTAAAGAACCAAAAACACTGGAGGTAACAACATGATTAGATTTTCATTATTCACATTAGTTGCTATATTAGTAATCTCTCAACTTATACTTCTAAACGTGTATGCACAAGTGGGAGCAGGTGATTCACCTTTTGAGCGAAAATTTGGTGATGTAAAGTTTCTTGATGCATATTTTGGTATAGAAGATGAAAAAATGGAAGTAGAGCCAGGTGACAGAAACGTACCATTTACTGTAGTTTTTGCAAACGTAGGAACTCAGGATATCACTGGTATTCGCGGACAACTTTCAATGACATTAGGATTTAGTTCCTCAGATGGAGAACATCAGTTAATTTTTGCAAACAGCGATACAAATTCACTTGAAGGTAGATTATTCCAGATTAAGGGAATCTGGAGTCAGAAATGCATTTTTTGATTTTGATTTCAAAGTTACAGGTGACAGCATCATTAACATGCGTGCACTTGATCCATTTTTGACTTCTTTACAAACAAATCACATTGTGATTGAAATATCTAATGATGGTACTGCACCAATTTCAGGTGTAGACATTGTTGCAAAAAATACTGAAACTACAATTTCCTCCACTACAACATCAGTAACAAATTTAGAAAATGTAGTTGTATTAGATTCAAACTGGGATGTGGGTCATATTGATCCTGGAACTTCCAAGTATCTAGAGGTCGATGTCTATATTCCAGGATCATTAAAGGATGAAACACTACATGTCCCAATGGATTTAACTTATTTTAACGCACATGGTGATAGACACACAATCTCTAGAATTGTTGATTTCTATATTAAAGGTCTAATAGATGCAAGGATATATGATGTCAGAGTTATTGATTTATCCGGCAAGCCAACTGTAATTGGTGAAATAATTAACGAAGGAAATGAAGATGCATTGTTTGGATTTGTTACACTAGAACCATTAGGAGATTCTAACATTATCAAATCAACTCAATTTATCGATGAAATAGAAACAGATTCTCCTGTTCCATTTAACACTCCATTAGAATTTGATGGTGACCCAAGATATGGTGAACATGATATACGAATTACGGTAAGATACAAAGATTCACTTCGTGATGAAAAATTCATTACTTATGACACAACCATTTTGATAAATGATCCCTCAAAAAGCCAAGAATCTGAAATTGATTATAACCCATGGATAATTTTATCTGTGGCAGTTGGCGTGGGAATTATAGTATTTTCGCAGATACGAAAACGAAAGAAAGTAGAAACAAACGCAAGTTAAGATTATATCTGATATCCAAAATCTATGATCATGTCATGGGATGAAATCGAAATCCCTAAGGAATTACGTGAATTCATGCTTGAAGAAGCGGAACTAACTTCTCTAGGACAAAAAAATGGTGCAAATAAGCAATATCGCTACGGAAATTTACACATTAGAGAATATGATGACAAGTTTCTTGTACACACAGACAAAGTTGATCCACGAAAGAATCCACTGGGACATTTAATTCATGATGCACCTGAAGTATTAGTTGGTCTTGTTTGTGCAGCATTAGGCGGCTCTAAAGTTGCTTCAAGTGTTTTTAAAAAAAATAATTCAAAAAAAGACGCATTACTTTCAGGATTCATCACATCATTAGTTTTAGGCTATCTTGGCTATTTTATTACTAAAAAAATTAAAAATTACAAGGAGTGATTTCTTATTAGCACATTACGAACTATCAAAGTTGTTTTCAAACTCATTCCATTGATTCTAGCATTAAAAAAGGATAGAAAGGATTGGGTAAAAAATGAAGGTAGAGGTGTTGATACAGAAAAATACCGAAAAAATGCAAAAAAAGTTTTGAAAGCATTTATTTCTCTTGGTCCAGTATACATCAAACTTGGTCAATGGCTTTCATCAAGAGCTGATATTTTACCGCAACCCTACATGGAAGAACTTTCAAAACTTCAAGATCAGGTACCTGCTGCTCCTTTTGAAAAGGTCAAACAAATTATAGAAAAGGATCTTGGCCCAATAGATAAAAAATTTGATTCCATTGATCATAATGCATTAGCTGGCGCATCATTAGGTCAAGTTTATCGAGCAAATATGGGAAATCAAGAAGTTGTTATTAAGGTTAAAAGACCTGGGATTGAAAAAATTGTTGAAGAAGATCTAAAAATTCTCCAAAAAATTCTACCAACTGCACTAAAATTTGTAGATCCAAACTTGAGATTTTCCGCAAAAGCAATGCTTGCTCAATTTATTGAAACTATACATGAAGAAATGGATTATACAATAGAATCATCAAATCTAAAATCAATTAAGGAAAATATGGAAGCTTATCAAAATGTAATTATTCCTGAAGTTTACGATACTCATTCTTCTGAAAATGTACTCACTATGGAGTATATTCCAGGAATTAAGGTGACCAATATTCAAGCCCTTGATGACAAGGGAATTGATAGGCAAAAAATCGTAATTGACGTGCACAAAATCTTCTTCACCATGCTGCTTCGCCATTCAATATTTCATGCAGATCCTCATCCTGGAAACATCTCAGTCACAGATGATGGGAGATTAATTCTCTATGACTATGGAATGGTTGGGAGACTAGATTCTGATACTAGAATGAGATTGATACGACTTTACCTTGCTTTAGTTGAGAAAGATCCTTCCAGAACAGTCAACGCAATGAATGAACTTGGAATGCTTATTCCAGACTTTAATCGTACTGCGATAGAACGTGCAATTGAGTTGACTGTAAAAGCCATGCATGGCAAAAAACCAACGGAAATGGAAGTTGATGCATTGTTGGAACTTGCAAACAAAACAATGAGTAAATTTCCATTCACACTTCCAAAACATCTTGCACTATACATTAGAATGGCAACAATCATTGAAGGAATTTACAAGACACATAAAGTTGATTTTAAATTTGTTAAAGTTCTGAAAATAATTTTAGAAGAAGAACATCTTATCAAAGATGCATACATTGAAGAACTAAAATATTCATTCAAAAGTTTCGTAAAGTCAATTGAAGCAACAATTTCTATTGCTCCTGAACTGAAAAAATTCATTGATGAAAACAGATCATTGCAATTACTTGCTAGCAAACCCAAATCAAATGTTTTAGTTTCAGGAAGCATATTATCTTCAGCAATTTTTCTAGGTTCCGCATTTTTGTATAACATAAATGAAGCTGTTTCAATTACTGGAATGATTGGTTCACTAATTATAATGGGAATTTTTACTGTCTTTAGAAACAGATAGTTATTCTATTGAGATATTTTTCCCACGTTTCGTTATAGGAATTGAAAGTGTTAAGACTCCCTGAGAATATTTTGCTGAATTTACTTTTTCCTCTCCTTGTTTAATGTGAATTGGAAGTCTAATTTTTTTATCTATCACATTTGGTCTTTGATTACAGATCATTGTATTCTTTTTTTCTTCACTATGCTTTTTTTCTGCATTAATTGAAAGGATATTTCCATTAATGGAGAGATTGATGTCATTCTTATCAAAACCTGGAATATCAATTACTATCGTTAGTACATTCTCATCAATTTCTATATCTATTGGAGGAAGAACAAATTCGTAAAATTCTCTAGATTTGTTGTCAATCTCTCGCATCATTTCTTTTGCCATGGATTTTACTAGGTCCATTTTAAAAAATTCTTGTTTTTTGCTTATAAATTTTGATAGATTTTTAATTAATCAAACTCTCCTTGATCACGTCTTATGATTATTGTAATTGAGGGTGGAGATCAAGCAGGAAAAAAGACACAATCAGAACTACTAGCCAAGGCATTACGAAAACGAAAACTCAAAACCAAACTGTTTAGCTTCCCAGATTACTCAACCCCTATAGGAGAGGAGATTAAAAAATATCTCTCAGGAAAAAGAAAACTTCCTGTTCAAGTAGTTCATTGTCTTTTAGCTGCAAATAGATGGGAGAAACTCAAAGATATAGAGGATGCCAATTCAAAAAATTCTGTTTTAATAATGAATAGATATTACCAATCAAATTTGGTGTATGGTCTTGTAAATGGTATGAATCTTGATTGGCTTGAAAATTTAGATTCAGGTCTTCCAAAACCCGATTTAGTTATTATTTTAGATGTATCTCAAAGAGAATCATTTAGTCGTAAAAAAACAAAACGAGATCAATTTGAAAAGCATCGCGAATTTTCTAAAAAAATTTCTAAAACATACAGACAATTAGCAAGAAAAAAGCATTGGAAACTTGTTGATGCGTCTGGCTCAAAAGAAAACATTCATCAAGAAATTATGAAAATCTTTGCAAAAAAAATCAGGACATGAAAAAAAGTCATTTAGACATCATTGATCCAATTCATGATTTTATCAGAGTTTATGACCCTGAATTAAAAATCATAGACAGTCCTGTATTTCAAAGACTACGAGGTATAAGACAGCTTTCTGGAGCTCACTTAACTTACCCAGGTGCTCAACACACAAGATTTGAGCATTCACTTGGAGTAATGCATATAGCAAGCCAAGCTGGCCAAGCATTGAAGGAAAAAGAAATTCTAAAAACCGATGATATTGAAAATCTTCGCGTAGCAGCCTTACTTCACGATATAGGCCATGGACCTTTTTCTCATCTGTTTGAAGAAATCTTACAACAAAGAAAAAAAATTTCACATGAGGAGATGGGCAGAAGAATCATTTTGAAAACAGAATTAGGTGATATTCTGTCAAAATCGGGCTATGATAAAAAATTCATAACAAAACTTGCATTTGGTAACTCAAAACCTCAATTCATGAACGAGATTATCTCTGGAACACTAAGTGCAGATATTATGGATTATTTGTTACGTGATGGATATTTCACTGGAGTAGAGCATGCAAAAATTGATCATAAACGTATAACCCAATCTCTTGAGGTGCATCAAAAAAAATTAGCATTGGAAAGTTCTGCTTTGTACTCATTTGAATCTATGATGCATTCCCGCTATCAAATGTTCAAAGCAGTGTATTTTCACAAAACTGTTCGGTCTGCTGAAGTAATGTTATTAGAATCAATCAGACTGGCTGATAAGGAATTGGGATTAACCTCCCTAAACTTGGATGATTATGTGAAACTTACTGATGAATCCTTGTTATTCAAATTACTTTACTTGTCAGGTGATTCCGATGAATTAAAGAGGGCAAAAGAATTTGCACAAGATTATCAAAATCGCAGACTTTTAAAATGTGTCTTTGAAAGAATTCTAACAAATATGACCAAATTGGGAAAAATGAAAACAAATGAATTAAGGACAAAAATTTCAAAAAAATCTCTTGTCAATAAAAATGAGATATTTATTGATAGTTCTATAACATCTTCTATTCCATTAGGGTCTTCGAAAAAAGAGTCACGTTCAATAATTTTAGTTACAAAAGATGTTAGCAAACTACATGCAGAAAAAATTCCAATTTCAAAAATTCCATTAGTTTCTCAAATGTCAGGATTTATGAATATTTTACGAGTTTACACATCAAACCGGAATCGAAAAAAAGTAGAAATTGCAGCCAAATCAATTCTCGGTGGTTTAAGATAATGAAGAAACGAATTGTCATAAAACTCTCTGGACGAATATTTGGAATGGATAATGTCAAAATCTTAAAGGACTATGCAAGGTTTCTGGTCAAGATTAGCAAAGTTTGTCAACCAGTTATAGTTGCTGGAGGTGGAAACATTGCAAGACGCTATATTAACTATGCAAGATCATCAGGTGCAGATGAATCCAGTTTAGATGAACTTGGAATTGATATATCTCGTCTTAATGCAAAACTTTTGATTTATGCTCTAAAACACAGAGCATACCCACATCCACCTACAACTTTACAAGAAATTCGTAATGCAGTAGATAGTGGAGTAATTGTTGTGACAGGAGGATTGCATCCTGGACATAGTACAAACGGAACAGCTGCACTAATTGCAGAAAAAATACAAGCATCTGTATTTTTGAATGCCACAGATGTTGATGGGGTTTATGATTTAGACCCTAACAAATACAAGGGTGCAAAAATGTACAGACGAATTGCATTAAAAAAACTCCGAAACATGCTTGTTCATAAAGAATCTATAGCTGGCGGATACGACCTTATGGATCTTCTTACGTTGAAGATAATTGAACGTTCTAAAATCAAAACTAGGATTCTAAAAGCCGATATCAAAACTCTAGAAAAAGCAATCAAAGGAGGCCCTGTTGGAACCGAAATTATTTTTCCAAAGAAATAATTTTATTCTGATTTTAACTTATTTTGTACAGTCGGATAATTTTCTGTCCAAATCTCTACATGCTCTTCTGTGAATTCAGAAATTCCAGATTCAATTGCTTTGTTGAATATTTTCATAGCTTCCTCCTTTTCTAAAGTCTTTGATTGAGCTTTGGTGTAACCATCAGTATCAACTAAAATTGTAACATAACCATCAGGAGTTTGAATTACAGCAACAAGATCTTCTTCTCCAACTGGTAAGAATTTCCCGCCTTCTTTTTTTGTCGTTAATGTTAACATTCCAAAACCACCTAACTCAAATAGCTTCATCTGTGATTTACTTGCTCTTTCCTTTCCAATCTTTACTGCCTGAAAATACTGCATTAATTAGATCAATTCATTTTAGTATATAATTATCAACATTTATGATATGTGCAACTATAAATTGAATAATGAATCCAAGAATTCTTGTTGTTGTTGTTGTAGCTTTCTTTGTTGCTCTATTAGGCGTTATGACTTTTTCTGGTCAATCTATAATAAATGATACTTCTGAGGGCGGATTTTTTTCCCCTCCAACAGATGCATCAAGACAAGTTTTGCCAATTACAATCGAATTAGAGGACTTGACAGTTTTGGAAGTGACAGACAAATTTGCTACCTTGCAAATTAAATTCAAAGTTTTAAATCCTAACTACAATTCCGTGATATTACAATACATCAGATATCAAATATTCGAAAATAACCTTGTAGTTCATTCTGGTTTAATAGGTGAACAGCCTCAAGGCTTCGTTATGGGTTCTAACTATTTTATAATTTTAAACGAGAGACCATCCATTCTTTCAGATAGAATTACCATAAAAAATACTGGTAACACTGAGGAATTTTGGTCTGCGTTAACAAGTAATACTCTAAAATGGAAAATCAATGGAGAGGCATTTTTCAATTTGAGCTCCATGATAAGCGGAGCTGAAAAAAGAATTACCTTTGAATTTACAGTATAACCACATTTCAATGATTGTATCATAGAATCTCAATATTATGATTATTTGTTTTTAGACGAAATGATTTGACAAAGTTATAAATGATGCCCAGCATGATGTTTGCCAATGGCAGAAGCAAGCATGGGTGCATTTGGCTCAGCAATAGGAGTCGCAATTGCACTAGCAATAGTGACCTTTGCACTTCGTGGTAAAGGACACCCTGAACCGGTAGATTAGAAAAAGTTTGTTCCTCTTACAAAATTTTTCTTACTTTCCCATTCCAACTAAATCTTTTAATGAAATAGACTTTGCAACCTTTTGTTTGATGTAACATTTATCGTAATATTGACAAGTAGAACATTCATCTGAGGGTTCTAAAATTGGAGTCTTTTTTTGTTTGAGAAGATCATGAAGAACTCTAACACGTCTTATAATCTCTTCAAACATTTTTTTATCTCTTGATAATGAAAATGAAGTCTCCTTTCGATCTCCAGCTAGGTAAATAACTATTCCATCCATCTTGTTAAAAATCCACATACAAGAATTAAGATATAATAAATCGTTAGCCTTTGGATTTTCTGGCAACTCATTCACCCAACGGAAAATGATAATTGCATCATCAATTATCATTTCAGCTTGCCCTTTGAACTTTATTTCATCTATTTCAAATTCTCCAGATTTTGAACCAAAGGCTCTACTTCGAAGCAAACCACTCACTAAATCATTGAAACCTGTTCTTTCAACCTCTTTTGGTTCAACTCTATCAAAATAAGAACGCCTAAGACATCTAACAACCTCATGAACATTTATTGTGTTAATGTCTTTAGGATCAATTTTTGGTTCTATTTCGCTACCAATTGATTTAATTGCATTTTTTATGAGCTGTCTATAATCTCTATCCCCCATCATGACTGATCAATCATCAAGATGAATCCTCATAAGTTAGCTCATCATTCTCAGATATAAATTTGAGATTTTAGCTGATAACGCTAGGGTAAAAAAATGAACTGCAAAACCAACTGTTATGCTAATAGCAAGACATCCAATTAAACCATAACTTGCTAGAAAAATTCCAATGGGAGGTAATGAAAATGTCATGGCAAGAAATGCGCTTAACCAAACATTTCTAAAAATCATCTCTGTTGAAAAAACGATTTTACTTATGGACTCCATTTCAATTCAACTTTGGAAATTTTATCTTTTTCTCATGATGAATTGCATTAAAGTTTCTTTAGAATAATCAATTCCATGCTCCTTACGGCTGTGTTCGCCAAATTTAGTAATTACCTCCTCGGAACCACCTTCTGCTACAAAATCACATTCAAACCCATAATCACTACAGCTTAGTTTCATCACTGATTCATCAAAATTTCTGGATATTATAACTTTTTACCCATCCTGAGTCCTGAGAATGAGATCTAATCCTCTATAATGAGTTTTGACATTGTGGTTTGTGCCGGAATCTTTTGTTCAACTGCATAAGCTATTGAACCAAGATTTCTCACTTCAAAAGCCGTTAGTTTTGTAATTCCAACACTTGTAGCAGAGCTAAACATTCTTGTGAACGTAGCCTTTGCCTTTCTGTAAATCTCCATCTCAAATGCATGCTCAAATTCTGAAATGGCGTCAATTTCAGTTTCTGATTGAGGAACAAGTTCTCTGTACTGAGTACTTGCCAATTCATTTAAAGCGTCTCGTACAGATGGCGCAGCAATCATTCTTCCTACCAAATCCATAGATGCAAAGGGAGAATATGTGTCGATCAGATCCTGAATTCGCTGTTCATCTAATTTCCAGAATTTTCCTCTAATCACACTAAGAATATTGTAAAAATCAATATCCATTGACACTGGACGAGAAAGATCTTTGTCGCCAGATTTTTTCAATCCTATACTGAGTTGTTTAATCAAAATTTTGTCAAAAAATGTGTCAAAAACCTGAATGTTTTTGGTTTCATTATAAAGAGATACTGCGTTAGCCACCTCCTCCCCAAATGGTGTACTACTAAGACTTGCAACTGTTTCTTCAAGATCTTTTGCCACAAGAGCTTTTAGTATCACATCTCTTTGTTTTATGAGCTCTTCAGCATGAAGGTTAATGTGTGGCTCTATCTCCTCTTGTGACTTTCCGAGAACTTTGCCCTTTAGTATTAATTTCAAATTCCAAACAATGAATTTGAGAAAATACGCATCTAATACGGTTGAACCAGCCATCTTGGCAATAGAATAGTGTATATCAGCAAGACGGCTTCTTAAAGTAGATTCAATTTTTTCAGCAGTAAGGGGTTTTGAGATTTCTGAAACAGAATCAGAATAATAAGTATTTTTAATTCTAGTTATCAACTCATCAAGATCTCTTGATTCTGCCAAGGTTTGTAATTCACTTTTTGTGAGTAATTTTCCACGCTTGCTGTAGGCTTTGACAGATGCGTATACCTTTTGGGAACCTCCAGTCATTCAAACAATCTTTCCTTGGTGATGATTTTAATGTTTAGTGAAAGTCTAAGCTTTGTTAGTATTAATTCAACAGATTCTGTTTAACAAATTAACAGTTTTTTCCATATCTGGTTTTGATAAATGTGAAAAGGCTTTAAGAAATTCCTTTTGAACTTGAAGGCTTTCATCATTAACAATCTTCAAGTTTTCTAAATTCATCGGCATTAAATTTTTCAATTTTCCATTGCAGTAAGATCTAATGTATTTCTCAAAAAGTGAATGGGTGAACTTTGGAGCAATTTTTGATAGTTTTTGAATAATTTCCTGAAACTCTTTTTCTTCTGAACTAGCATTTGAAAAAAATTGCTCTAGGATATTTTGTTGATTTTTTAACTCCTTGAGGGATAATGACACTAACAATCCACTCTTAGTTAGTTTGTAATACGGAATTCCTTTTTCTTGAAGTGCTTTTGGACCCCGTTTTAACGGTAATCTACCCGCCTCCTCAACTAGTCCCAATGGGATAAGAACTTGATCCAAATCCAGAAAAATTCCTGAATAGAGATTTTTCCAAATGGTTTGGCTTTCATTTGCAATCGATTTTGAAATGGATATTCTGGTCTTTTCGATTGGATTTGTTTGGGTTGCTAGTGTAATAATTATGAATCTTTGTCTAATAGCTTCTCCAGTAGGCTTCTGACTTTTGGTTTTGTAAGTATCAAAAATTGCCAGCTTTGGTGGTTTTGATTTCAAATAGTTCCCCTCACATTTTTTAACAACTCTCTTCTTCTAATAATCCAAGGCTCAATCCTACATGACATAATTTTCATATTCTATGTTAATATCGTAAATTACTGAAATATAATAATTTACATTCTCGAACCATAAAACATCTTAATCCTTATATAATTTTCAATTAGTTGCAGCTCATTGAATTCTAGGAATCGCAAGTATTCGTTTCTACTTTTAGTAGTAATAGCTGTTGCATCTACTAGTGTAATGTCAGTTGCATTTGCACAACAGATAACTGATGGCATGGATGGATATGTCATAGGCACCAGTGGAATTTACACCGGAAACCCAAACGAATGTTGGTTTGATGATGGCGAAGGTAACATGATGCCATGTAGAATTGATACAGGTGACACAGCATGGATCCTGACCGCATCATCACTTGTGCTATTCATGACTCCTGGAGTTGCATTCTTCTATGGTGGATTGGCCAGATCAAAGAATGCAGTAAATGTAATTGGAATGGTCTTTATCATAATTGGATTAATGTCATGGCAATGGGTTGCATGGGGTTACACTCTTGCATTTGGACCCAATGATAATGATACTACTAACATGTACATGGGCGCTTTAGATTACGTTGGTTTTAACCAGGTCTCTCATTATGCTCCTCTTGGTGAACCAGGTCCTTGTACTGATACTTGGTCTGCTGCATATCAAATGCAGGTATTCCATGAAGATGAGATATGTAGTCAAGGCTGGCCGGGAACCGTTCCACATCAAATGTTTGCAATGTTCCAGGCAACTTTCGCAATTATCACCCCAGCACTAATTGTTGGTGGATTAATTGACAGAATGAAGTTCAGCGCTCTTATAATTTTCATCCTACTCTGGGCAACGTTCGTTTACGATCCAGTTGCCCACTGGGTATGGGGTGGTGGATTCATTGGAAATCTGGACCTTGATCCAGACTTGTCACCAAGCTATGGTCTTGACTTTGCTGGTGGTACTGTGGTACACATTACTTCAGGATTCTCCGCACTTGCAGCAGCATTAGTACTTGGGCGAAGACTAGGATATGGTAAGGTTCCAATGGAACCACACAATGTACCAATGGTAGTACTTGGTGCATCCATACTTTGGTTTGGATGGTTCGGATTTAACGCAGGAAGTGAAGTAATGGTTGATGGTATAACCGTTAGTGCTTGGGTTGTTACAAACACTGCAACAGGTGTTGCATCTATTACATGGTTACTCATGTCTTGGGCTCATACCGGAAAACCAAGCATCGTTGGCGCTGCAACAGGCGCAGTTGCAGGATTGGTAGCAATTACACCAGCATCTGGTTGGGTTGGACCCATGGCATCAATAATCATTGGTATTGCAGCTGGAACTGTTTGTTATGGTGCAGTTGCATTCAAGAACGCACGCAAATGGGATGACGCACTTGATGTATGGGGAGTACACGGAATTGGTGGTCTTACAGGTGCAATTCTAACAGGTACACTTGCCAGTCCTCACATTTGGGATACCGGTGATGGTATCGGTGCGTGGACTGGAACACCAGAAGGATTTGAACAACAAGCAATCAACATTATCGGTGCCGTAATGACACTATCCTATGCCTTTGCTGTAACGATTGTAATACTGAAGATAATGGATGTTGTATGGCCAGGCGGAATCAGAATCACACCAAGAGAAGAGGAGATTGGTCTTGATCTAGCGCAGCATGGAGAGCGTTCCTACGTAAACGAATAGAAAATCTTTCTTTATTTTCTATCATAAAACAAATGAATTTACATCACAGTTTCAATAATTGATTTGTGTTAATTAGTACAAACACACTACATCGAATCCTAAATGATCCTAATCTTGTTTTGATTGATACTAGATCATTCAAAGAATATTCAGAAGATCATATTCCAGGTGCGGTAAACCTTGATCTTTTTGCATTTCATTGGTTCGATACCACAAAGAAAGGGATAGAGTCTTTCAACGTACAAACTAAGGAACTTTTTTCATTTGTTGGTGTAACTAATGAAAAAAAAGTAGTGTTTTATGATAATGTATCAGGCATATTGGCAGCTAGAGGAGTTTGGATGTTACTTTATTTTTCACACCCACAAGTTTTCATGTTAGATGGAGGAATAAACAAATGGAAAAACAAAAACTTTCCAACCGAAACCAAATCAAATGCTTTCAAGCCGACAAAATTTTCGGGCAAAGTAAACTCCAAAATCATAGTTGGCTTTGAATACATCAAAGCAAACCTTGATCAACTCATAATTGTGGATGCAAGAACAAAGGAAGAATATGATGGAACAATTGTGAGGTCGGCAAACGCAGGACACATTCCAGGCTCTAAAAACATAGATTGGAACGAAAATATTGCAAATGATGGCACTCTGAAAAATGAAAAAGAGCTTTCAGAGTTATACCAATTTTCAAAATATGATGAAATTGTCACTTATTGTCATGGTGCATATAGAGCAGCTAACACGTTTCTTGCATTGAAAAAAATTGGATTTACAAATATACGCGTTTATTTGGGTTCTTGGGGAGAATGGGGAAATAAATTAGATTTACCTGTTGAGTGATTATTCTTTCCACACAAGTTTATTGTAAATCATTTCTGGAACAAGTTTTTTGAATGGGGTAGCACCACCATCATACCATTTTGTAAAGAACTCGTATAGATGAAGCCTCAAAGATTGAATGTATACTATCAATCCTTCAATTATCATTATTCCAAGGTTTCCACCAATAATTATTGCTAAGGCCCCGAGAGATCCGATTCCGCCTAGCTGTACGTATGCGTTATTTACAGTAAGTAGAAGAGCAGCATGAACAAGTAACATGATGCCAATTCGAGAATAGCTGATAGTATGTGATAAACATTCTACTGTTTTTCCAAGTAACGTTTCCATAACTATACTTGCCATGTCGCCTCCTTCTTCAGGATGTTTTTTGTTATGTATAATGCCACCAACAATCATCACTATAATACATCCAATCACAGTAATTATTGCAATTCTAACTACTAGCCAAACTACTGCCCAATCTCCTACAAGAATTGTAATCCAAGGAACGGGTTCTGTGTGAATTTTGGAATACATGCCCATTACATCATATCCAGATCCTATAGCAGACATCATCACTGCGACGATTCCAAAATACATTATGAAGTTTGGAATAGCTTCAAAGTATAATGCGACTTTCCTTCCTTCTCTATAGTATCTTTTAATTCGTAAAAGAAATGCCCAAACCAGATGTATAATCCCTAAAAAGATTGAAACCTTTAGAATCATGATTACTTGCTCGAAGGTGAGTTCTGCTACGCTGAGTAAACCAATGAAACCAGCCATGAAATGTAAGGGTCCGCCTTCTTCTATCAAAAACGCTATGGGAGCAATTTGATCTAAATGAAAACCAAACATCTCACCAGTAAACAAGCCTGCAATGGCAGCTGAAAATCCCGATATGGCAATTAACATTCCCCACCTAGATAGCGTACCTTGTCCTTTGACCTTGAACAAAAGACCAAAACCCATCAGTAATAATGCATGACCCAAATCTGCAAACATTATACCATAGAAAATTGGCCACATAAGTGCAATCATCCATGTTGGATCTGGTTCACCACGTTTTGGAATCCCCTGGCTATTTGTGATAACTTCAAATGTTCTTACCCAACGTGGATTACGTAACAGTACAGGTAATTCTTCAAGAGTTTTAGGATCTTTAATTTCTTCAGTTGTAGATGTCCACTGACCTGTTATATCCTTGAATCTCTTTTCCATTTTTTTCGGAATGTATCCTTGAATCAGTGCAAAATGTTTTGTTCCTCCTGGCTTTCGTAGGGTTTCAAAAATGTCTTTTGCTACACGTGCATCTTCTTGTAGTGTCAATATTTCTACACGTAATTTTTTTCTCATCATAGAAAGCTGTTTTGTAATTGATTTTTGTTTCACAGTCAATTCTTTAATTTTTGATTCAGCAAGTGCATATGCTTTGCTTGGAACCTGTGGAAATCCCTGAGGAATAGAAAATGGATTAGCATTTAGACTTCTCATCACCCTGGTTACCTTATCTGCATCTTTTACATCAGAAATAATAACAAGTGCAGAATTTTCCTTTGATTCTAATTCATATTTGTAAATGGCAACCCCTTCTAACGTTCTTATAATTTCATCATAGTCAGAAGTTTTAATGACAAAAAAATTTATGAAAAAATATTTCATCAAACCAAAATCGCCAATATCAATGTTCAATTTTTTTACCAATTGCAAAGTTTCTTTTAGAGAAGTGTATTCTTCAAGACTTTTTCTTGTGTTAGTATCTTCTTCCAAAAGCTTTGTAGCATCTCCAATAACTAATGGAGTTTTCTTCTTTACATCCTCAATAATGGATTCGAGTTCTTTGAGTTCATACTTTTTTTGTTTAATCTGTGTTCCCTTGAAGAGAATTTCCATCATGCCAACTATTGGGGGTACATTTAACCCTTTTACCACCTCTTCAATGGTTTGGTAGATTTTTTGGGATCTAAGAAGAAGGTCATCTAATTCTGGTGTAATAGTCTCATTTTCTGTTTCTATCTTGTGGAACCACTCAAATTCTGCAAGACGCGAAACAGCTTGTGGAGATTCTGTTCTTGGGAGGATAACACTTCCTACCAAAAGTTCAGCTATAGCCAATAATTACCAACGATTTACTGGATGTTTAAAATCTTTCTAAAATTATTCTGAAAAACAAAAAACTGATCCAAGTCTGTAACTTTTTATTTGTCCAAACATTCAAATCCAATATCTATAGATCGGCTCGTTATTGGCTTCTAACTCTAAATTGGAAACAACCATTGATAAAGTTCTAAATCAAACAGGGACAGAAATATTATCAAGTTTAAAATCATCCCTTGATGAAACTCAAGAAACTTTGTCAAAATCCCAATCTAAACTTGAACAGGAATATGATCGAATTGTTAATGAAGGAAAAAAAGAGGCTGATAAGGTTCAAAAACAGATAATTGGTAGTTCTGAGTTGGAATCCAGAAACAAACAACTTAAAATTGTGGACGATTCTGTTCAAAATGTTTTCAGCAAAGCAATAGAAAAAATTAAAACAATAGAACGTGATGATAATTATTCTAAATTAATTAACACACTTCTTGAAGAGGCTACAGAAACTTTAGGAACTAAGGATGTTATTGTTTATACAAATTCGGCAGATAAGGACATTGTAAATTCATTATTATCAAAATTTTCAGGAGCAGAATTGGTCTCTGAAACAATTGAATGTTTAGGCGGCATAGAGATAAAATCAAAAGACGGTTCTATGTCTTTTAACAACACAATTGATGCAAGACTTGATCGTATGAAGCCTTTAATTAGGAAGGAAATTGCCACGAAATTCGGATTAGGGAAGTGATATGGTAGCACAAGGAAAAATTACTTGGATAAGTGGACCTGCGGTTAGAGCCGATGGAATGTCAGAGGCAAAAATGTATGAAACCGTCTCCGTTGGAAAGGACAAACTCATTGGTGAAGTCATTCGTCTTACTGGGGATGAAGCATTCATTCAAGTTTATGAATCAACCAGTGGATTAAAACCAGGAGAGCCTGTTATTGGAACCGGAAACCCGCTTAGTGTTTTATTGGGACCTGGAATCATTGGTCAAATTTATGATGGTATTCAAAGACCTCTAAAAGAACTTTCTAAAAAGTCTGGTTCCTTTATTGGTAGAGGAATTACCACCAGTCCGGTTGATATGATAAAGAAATATCATTTCATACCAACTGTAAAAGTTGGTGATGAAATCCACCATGGAGATGTAATTGGTACTGTAAAGGAATCTGAATTAATTGATCACAGTATTATGGTGCCACCTGATCACAAAGGAGGAAAAATTACAAATATTGTTAGTGAAGGTGAATATAATCTTGAAACAGAAATAGCTACGGTTGAAAAGGATGGCAGTTCTTCAACACTAAAAATGTATCATAGATGGCCTGTTAGAAAACCACGCCCATACCAAAAACGACATGATCCAACAATTCCATTGTTAACTGGACAAAGAATACTTGATACCTTCTTCCCACTAGCAAAGGGAGGAACAGGTTCTATTCCAGGGGCTTTTGGAACAGGAAAAACTGTAACATTACACCAAATTGCAAAATGGGCTGATTCTCAGGTTGTTGTCTACATTGGGTGTGGTGAACGAGGAAACGAAATGACTGAAGTACTGGTTGAATTTCCTAAGCTTAAAGATCCTCGAACAGGAAAGCCATTGATGGAAAGAACGGTTCTAGTAGCAAACACAAGTAATATGCCCGTTGCTGCAAGAGAAGCAAGTATCTACACTGGCGTAACTATTGCAGAATACTATAGAGACATGGGAAAAGATGTTGTTTTAGTAGCAGACTCTACAAGTCGTTGGGCAGAAGCTCTGAGAGAGATGAGTGGGAGATTAGAAGAAATGCCAGCTGAGGAAGGGTACCCATCCTATCTTGCTTCTAGATTAGCAGAGTTTTATGAAAGAGCTGGTAGGGTTTTGGCATTGGGTAGTCCAGAAAGAGATGGTTCAGTTACTTTGATTGGCGCGGTTTCTCCCTCTGGAGGAGACTTTACAGAACCCGTAACCACTCATACAATGAGATTTATCAAAACATTTTGGGCTTTAGATGCAAAACTTGCCTACTCAAGACACTACCCATCAATTAATTGGATGAATAGTTATTCTGGTTATCTTTCTGATGTTGCAAAATGGTGGACTGAAAACATTAGTAAGGATTGGTTAAATATAAGAAGCCAAGCCTACGCAATTTTACAAAGAGAAGACACACTAAAAGAAATTGTAAGACTTCTGGGTCCAGAAGCATTGCCTGATGAAGAAAAATTGATCCTTGAAGTTGCGAGGATGATAAAAATTGGAATCTTGCAACAAAACTCCTTTGATGAAGTTGACACATATTGTAGTCCAAAAAAACAATTCAAATTAATGAAGTTACTAGTTGATTTTTACAACACTGGTCAACAAGCACTTAAGGATGGCGCATCTTTGGTAGATATTCGTGCGATGTCTGTAATTAGCACTTTACTTAAAGCAAAAATGGAAATCAAAGATGATGAAATTGAAAAGTTAGATCAAATAAGCAATACTATGGCAAACCAATTCAAAAGCATCGCAGGAATCAAAGTAACAACATGACATCCAAGGGCGGAGTTCAATACAGTAAGATTGCTGAGATCAAAGGACCACTAGTAGTTGTTGATGATGTTGAAAATGCTGCATTTGATGAATTAGTTGAAATTGAAACTACATCAGGAGAAAAAAGGTTAGGAAAAGTCCTTGAAGTAGGACACGGAAAAGCTATTATCCAAGTCTTTGAAGGAACAACCGGATTATCAATTGCTGGTACTAAAGCTAAATTTGTTGGAAAAGTTATGGAAATGCCAGTATCAAAGCAAGTTCTTGGTAGAGTATTTGATGGATTAGGAAGACCAAAAGATGGATTACCAGATCCAATTGTTGACAAATTTCTAGATATCAATGGAGCTCCCATGAACCCAGAACAAAGAGAATATCCACGTGAATTTATTCAAACAGGGGTTTCTGTTATTGATGGAATGTTAACTTTGGTACGAGGTCAAAAACTTCCAATCTTTTCTGGTTCTGGAATGTCTCACAACATTTTGGCTGCACAAATTGCACGACAAGCATCTGTTGTTGGTACCGGCGATGAATTTGCTGTGGTTTTTGCAGCAATTGGAGTACAATATAGTGAAGCAGAATACTTCCGAAGAAGCCTTGAAGAATCTGGAGCCTTGAAAAGAAGCGTTCTATTTCTTAATCTTGCAGACGATCCTGCAATTGAGAGAATTATCACTCCTCGTGTTGCACTTACAGTTGCTGAATATCTGGCATATGATGTTGGAATGCATGTGCTTGTAATTCTTACCGACATGACAAATTATGCTGAAGCTCTTCGTGAAATTAGCGCTGCCAGAGAAGAAGTGCCTGGAAGGAAAGGCTATCCAGGTTATTTGTATACTGACCTATCAACTATTTATGAAAGAGCTGGTAGATTGAAAGGAAAAAAAGGCAGCGTAACACAAATGGCCATTCTAACAATGCCATCAGACGACATTACACATCCAATTCCAGATCTAACTGGATACATTACAGAAGGTCAAATTGTATTGGGTAGAGATCTATTCCGAAAGGGAATTTATCCACCAGTCAACATTTTGATGAGTCTGAGCAGAATCATGAAGGACGGTATTGGTGAAGGACAAACAAGGGCTGATCATCAAGAAATTTCTAATCAAAATTATGATGCATATTCAAGAGCACAAGAAGTACGAGCCTTAGCAGGAATAGTTGGAAAAGCTGGCCTTGCTGATATTGATCTTAAATATCTTGACTTTGGAGATGATTTTGAGAATAATTTTTTATCTCAAGACATTGATGAAAATAGAACTATCGAAGAAACTTTAGGTACACTTTGGAAGTCAGTTTCTCTTTTACCTAAAAATGAATTAATAAAAGTGAAGGATAAGTATGTAGAACAATACTACAAGGAACAGTAGAAATGTCATTTGGACAAAATGTCACTGCAACCAAAATTGAACTTATCAAATACAAACGTTCAAGCCAAGTTGCTACTATGGTTCAAAAAATTCTTGATGATAAAAGAAAAGTTTTGCTGAGAAACATTGAAGAAATGATCACCGAAGCCACTAAAGCAAGAGGGAGAATCTGGGAACCCCTTCAAGACGTGTATAAATCAGTTAATGAAGCTTATTTGGCATTAGGTACTAATACCGTTGAATCTGTTGCAGAATCTGCACCAGCTGTAATGGAAGTTGATGTAAACCTCAAGCGAGTAGTTGACGTAAAAATTCCCACACTAAATGTTACTGAAAAAGAAACAAAAACCATGCCTTATGGTCTTGCAGATACCAACTCATCAATTGATAGAGCAGCAAAACAAATCAAGGAAATGCTTCCAAAAATTTGCAAAGCTGCAGAATATGAAAACTCTATTTTCAGTTTAGCAAAAGCATTAGAAAAAACTCAAAAATTGTTAAACGCTCTTGAAAATGTAATCATTCCCCAATATCAACAACGAATCAAATTCATTCTTGCTACATTAGAAGAAAGGGAAAGAGATGAATTCGTAAAATTAAAGAAAGTGAAAGCAGCAATGGAGAGAAAAAAACAATGGTAAATGATGAAATAAAAAAATTATTAGAAAACTCAAAAAAAGTAATTGAACAAAACCATGAAAGTTTTGTAAAAACAATTAAAGACGATCTACAAAACTTCAAAAAGATCACATTGGATAAAATTTAATTTTTATTATATCATGATTTAAATAAGGAACGAAATGAGGTAACCTCGAAAATGAGACCTATTATTATTTTACTAACTTTGACATTAATCATTTCTGTGTTTGGATTAACTACCGTTGCATTTGCTCAAGAAGCAGAATCATCTGAAGGCCCATCTGATGGAAAATTAATTGGTGCAGGCCTAGCATTTGGTCTTGCAGCATTAGGTGCAGGTGTTGGATTGGGTTTTGTAGGCTCAGCCGGTCTAGCAGTAATAAGTGAGAACCCAGCATTACAATCAAAGGTTTTCATCTTTATTGGAATGGTAGAGTCAATTGCTATCTATGGCATAGTGATGATGTTTATCATACTGGGACAATAAACCAGTCACAAATTCTTTCTAAATTCTCATTCTAGAACTAATAATACTTGAGTTTATTAACATCTAGAATTCTTCCACAATATCGACATTTTAGTACAAGTGCCTCTTTGTCAATTACATCCATTATAGATTCAATGTGTTCAGTACTGTTTGTGATACATTCTAGATTTGAGCAACGAAAAATTCTATCTATCTCATTGGGTAAGGAAACTCGCCTTTTTTCAATCAATTTGAAATTTTTTATAATATTTACTGTAGCTGTTGGAGCTATAACGGCTAGCTTATTGGTGTCATCCTCTTTTAGAAACCTATTTTCTACTTTTATGATGTCTTTTTTTTTATATTTCCCACTGGGAACATTAAGAGCTATTGTTATAAGGTCTCCATCTCTTCCATCTATTCCTAGAGCATCTAAAACTCGAAGTCCTTTACCTCCATCTATGTGATCAATTACAGTTCCTTCTCTAATTCTACGTACAAGGAGATCAGAGTCTTGCATCAGGATAATATGTATATCGCCTCTATATATCATTGAATGACATGAACAAGTTTTTTCAAAGAGATATTATTTCTGTACGAGATTTAGATAAACAAGAACTTGAAACTATTTTTGACGCAGCAGAAAAAATTATTAAATTAGATCCCAATGAAAGACAAGAAATTGCTAGAGGAAAAACTTTGGGTTATTTGTTTTTTGAACCAAGTACTAGAACTCGTTTGAGTTTTCAAGCTGCAATTGCATTATTAGGAGGAACTTCTTTGGGAATAGCAGATATTGCCTCGTCTTCAGCAAAAAAAGGTGAGAGTCTTGCTGACACAGTAAAAATCATGTCAATTTATTCAGATATTCTAGTCTTAAGACACACTCTTGATGGTTCTAGTAGATTTGCTGCTGAAGTTTCATCAAAACCAGTTATCAATGCAGGAAGTGGAACAGAAGAACATCCTACACAAGCAATTCAGGATCTGTTTACAATTAGAAAAGAAAAGAAAAAGATTGATGGATTAAAAATTGGTATAGTTGGAGATCTAAAATATGGCCGAACTGTTTACTCACTTTTGTACGCTCTAGCAAATTATGATGTTGAAGTACATTTGACATCTCCGGAGGTTTTGAAAATAAGACCAGAGTCAATCTATGAAATTAAAAATAGTTTATCCTTTACTGAATCCACAAACATTGAGGAATATCTCGACGATTTAGATGTGCTTTATGTAACTAGAATACAAAAAGAAAGATTTCCAGATGAGGAAGAGTATCTCAAAGTGAAGGGTAGTTATGTCATTGGTTTAGACTTGCTTCAAAAAATGAAAGATGATGCAATCATATTACATCCATTACCACGACTAGATGAAATATCCACAGATGTAGATAAAACAAAACAAGCTAGATATTTTGAGCAAGCTGAATATGGAAAATACACTAGAGCAGCTTTGATGGGATTAATTCTCAATGAAAATGGTTTCTAAATTTTTTTCATTTACATTTGATACGAACTGTTAACCAGAAAATGAAGTGAGTAATAACACCTTAAAACTCAAATATCACCGATTAATTCTCAATGAAGCAGGTTGAAAACAAAAATTTATTTTTCTACGTTATTCGTTTTGATAACTTTAGGATTTTTTTCTATTCATTTTGAAAGTGTTTACGGGCATAGCTACTGAATTTGGATTTATGGTAGTGCCTGAATTTCAGTCAATTGTAACTATGGTTCTCGTCCTGAGTATAGCATCTTCAATTCTAATTATAAAGAAAAAACCTTTATTTTCTAATTGGTAATTTTCATAAAGTTACAAGTTTTACAGTGTCCATTTTTTTATTGGTTTGAAAATCTCTTGTAATTGTACTCACTCTATCTGCTTCTCCATCAATTACAAAAAGCTCCATGCATTTCTCTCCTTCAATTTTACTGTGAAGATGTGTCGTTATTAGATCCTCAAAATTATGTTTTATTCCAGAAACAATATCATCAAACTCATCTTTGTGAATGACTAACAAAATAGCATGAACATTTCCAGAAAGTTCTGCATTTTGTTTTTCTTCTGCAATAAAACTTCTGATGCCAGCCCGTATTGCTTCAGACCTGCCAGAAAACCCCATAGATTTTTGGAGATTATTAAGTTCTGTTAAAATTTCATCATTTAGGGAAATAGAAATAATGGGCACATTCTAATTGTTATTAAATTTCATATAAATTTGTAATTAAAATTAATAATATTTATTAGATTTATTAATAATTCGAGGCTACTTAATGGATGGATGAACAAACCAAAGTAGCTATTTTAGCAATAACCGTCATCATTCCAATTTTATCATTGCTTGTTTGGAATTCTGATCAGGCCATTATATCAGCTTCATCAGAT
Source organism: Nitrososphaerota archaeon (assembly GCA_022564515.1). Lineage (GTDB taxonomy): Archaea > Thermoproteota > Nitrososphaeria > Nitrososphaerales > Nitrosopumilaceae > DRGT01. Next base: position 15,611 of record JADFLH010000009.1, on the reverse strand, counting down.
TCTACACAGATTACTGTAATTGCTTCTTTTTACCCTCTTTACGAATTTACCAAACAAGTAGGTAAAGAAAAAGTCGAGGTTTTATTATTAGTACCTCCTGGAGTTGAACCTCATGATTGGGAACCAACCATTACGGATCTACAAAAGATGCACCAATCAAATCTAATTGTAATTAATGGTATTGGTTTTGAAAATTGGGTAGATGACATTGATACTGTAAATTCTAAGGTTATGGTTGTAAATACAAGTGAAGGCATTTCGCTGATTAATGATAGCTTTTTTCAAAAAGATGAAAATAAACATTATGATGATTATTCATTAGCTGATCCTCATATTTGGTTAAATCCCTTGATGGCAAAAATCCAAGTCTCAAACATTGCTGACGCATTATTACAAATTGATCCCAACAACAGAATATTCTATCAAGAAAATGCAAAATCTTATATCTCAAAATTAGAGCATCTAGATGAAAAAATTAAAAACGAATTATCTACTTGCAAAAAGGACTTTATTGTATTTCATAAAGCATTTTCATACTTTGCTGTACAATATGAATTAAATCAACACACAATAATTAATTCAAATAATCCAAATATTGAACCAACATCTAAAACATTAGAAGAAATAATTAATCTAGCAAAGAATTCAGGAATTAATGTAATTTTTACTGAGGAAGCTGTAAATGCAAGAACATCAGAAGTGATTGCCACTGAAATTGGTGCAAGAGTATTAGTTTTATCAACGATGGAAATCATGAATGAAAATTCTAATTATATAATGAAAATGGAAAACAATCTGTCAAATCTAAAGGAGGCTTTGTGTACTTGAAAGCTATTGAGATAAACGATCTAACTGTAGAGTATCCAGAAGTTAAAGCTCTTGATAAAGTAAGTTTTTCAATTAATCAGGGTGATTTTCTAGGCATAATTGGGCCAAATGGTGCAGGAAAATCAACTTTATTTTCATGTATGCTAGGAATACTGACAAAATACAAAGGAACAATAAGATTTTTTGGAGAGGACATTCGTAAGTCGCGAAATTATCTTAAACTAATAGGTTATGTGCCACAAAAACCTGTATTTGAAAACAATTTTCCTGCAACTGTTAAAGAAATTGTTAGAATGCAATTAACAAACAATTCTGATCGACAACTAATTGATAAAGTCTTACAACAGGTTTGGATGCATGAGCTTGGTAATAGAAGAATAGGTGATTTATCCATAGGTCAACAGCAACGTGTTTTTATAGCAAAAGCCCTTGTCCATAACCCAAAAATCCTAATCTTAGATGAACCAGTAACAGGTGTTGATATTCAAAGTAGTGAAATCTTCTATAGTATTTTACGTGATTTGAATGAAAAACAAAACATCACAATAATTTGGTCATCACATGACATGGATGCTGTACATAAACTTGCAAACAAAGTAGCTTGCTTGAACCGAACTTTATTTTTCCACGGAATATCTGCCGAGTTCTTTGAAAACGAGGATTTAGTTAAACAATATTCTGAAGCATCAATGCAACAACACATGCATTCTCACGAAATACATTGACTCTGGAAATTCTTTCATACGGTTTTATGCAAAGAGCAATTATTTCTGGCATTGCAATTGCTATACTTTGTTCAGTTGTTGGTCTTTTCATGGTTTTAAGACGTTATTCATTATTTGGTGATGCGATTGCACATTCTTCATTTGGAGGAATAGCAGTAGGAATGCTAGTTGGGATTTATCCATTATGGACTGCTTATGCAGTTTCACTAGTGAGTGCTCTTATAATTACACGAATAAGATATCGGTTAAAAATCTCAGGAGATGCCTCTGTCGCAGTTTTACTATCTTCTGGAATTGCAATTGGATTAGTTTTGATCAGCATCTCTGGGGGATTCACTATAGATATTTTCAGCTTCTTATTTGGAAGTATACTTCTTGTGAGTACAAATGACACAATTTTGATTCTTGTGCTTACAGGAATTATCTTAGTTGTAATTCTACTCCTTTACCGGCAATTATTGTATTCTACATTCAATGAAGAGCAAGCCAAAGTTAGCGGAATTCCTGTGGAGAAGATTAACTATCTGATAGTTTTTCTTGCTGGTGTTGTAGTAGTAACTTCGATTCAACTTGTTGGAATTTTGTTGATATCGGCACTTTTTGTTATTCCAAATATTACAGCTATAATGTATGGAAAAGGATTCAAACAAACGGCGCTATTATCAATTGGGTTTGCCGTTTTTTCGGTAGTAGTTGGCATCCTAGCATCTTATGTTCTTGACATCACTCCCTCTGGCACCATTGTTTTAGTTTCCCTCGCAATTTTTGGGATATCGATAGGAATAAAATCTCTAGGCAAATTACCTATTACAAAAAGTCTGAAACACTAATTCATTGAAAAATTTCTGAATTTATTCTTCTTTTATCTCTAACACTTTTTACAAAAAATAGGGATGTTGCAATAATTCCCGCAGATATTAGTGGTGAAACAAGTTCAGTATATTTTAGATCTACTTTTGGTGTTTGCTGTTGTAAAATTCCCGAAGTTGGTAATTCAGTTATTTTTACCATTCCAATCTTGTTACCACGTTGTTCTGCAAACCAAATATTGTTTTTATCATCTGTTGTCATAAATTGTACAAAAGATGTTTGAGTCGGGATGGGAATTTCAATCAAGTTTTGATTATGAGGATCATATACTGCAAGTTTATCTACTGTATGTTGTGCAAACCAAATGTTTTGATATTTATCGAATACGGGATCATTGGGTAATGCCGTTGTATCAGAAGCCGGAATTCTTTCAAAAGTTTCTAGAATTGGATTAAATTTTATGATTGAACCATTTTCACTGTGTTCTGAAATCCATATGTTTCCATCATTATCAAAAATCATTGTTTCTAAAATTGTAAAAGGATCAGGTGGTGAAATCTCTTTTATTTCATCTGTTTGAAGATCAATATATCCAATTTGTTGAGCAAGTGTTTGTGTAAACCACATTTTTCCACTTGAATCAAACAGCAAACCGAAGGGACCTGAATCTGTGGTGGGAAGTCGAAATTCCTTAAACTCGCCTGTTTTTTGATTGTATTTTAGGATGACATTCTTGGTGGGTACTGAAACCCACATGTTGTTTTCCGAATCTGTTTCTAAGAAAACAGGCCGAGACGCAGCTATTAATGGTTGAAGTTCAGGAAGTGAAATAATTTGAAATTCCTCTGATTTGGGATCGAAAAATCCAATTTTTTCTTGTGGCGTGTCTGTAAACCAAATCTTTCCATCTTTGTCAATAGTAAGTGAAACTGAAATTTGCCCTTCAAATTCAAATGATCTAAATTTTTGTTCATTAATTGAGAATTTCCATAGTTTTGGCGCAGTAGAATCACTTATCCAAATTGTTTCTTTTCCATCATAAACAGGATAAAGTGGACCTGCAAATTCGGGAAAATCATATTCAATAATTTCAATCTTTAAATCTCCAAGTCGTGGTTTTACAAGTAAATCAAATAACACACCTTCATTTGCATTTTGAGTTCTTTGTGCTTCTAATTCAAGCTGCCAATTTCCAGAAAAACCAAAAATCACTTCGCCTTGAAACTGGCTGTCATCAATTTGTGTCATCGGAATTTCAATCGGGGCAATATTTCTCTGAGGATTTGAAACTTTGACCTTAAGTTTGCTCAGATCAGAAAGTGGAACGCCATCAATGTTTGAAACAGATAATGTTATTGAATTTTTTCCACTTGTGAATGGTTTAATGTCAACACCAAACTTTGCCTTTTCTGAAAACTCTACTGTACTAAAACCATATACAATTTCTTGCGCCGCCACTTCTTGGATTTCTCCAGCTGGAAGTGTACCGTTTGTTAAAAGAGCTATAACACCTAATAGTGTAACACCTAAAGCAGTATCAACCTTTAGTGATCTCTTTAATTTTTTATGAATTGCAATTGAACCTGATTGAAGATTTTTTTCACCTTCTTTTTGAATACGAAACTGGTGGTGACCTCCAATTACAATCATCCCCACCGCTATAGCAATCTTTGCAATGATTAATTTCCCATAAGTTGATTCTACTATTAGATCTACATTATCTTCCAAAAACCACATAAGAATAGGACCTGAAATTATTACAACGCCTACAGCAATTACAAACATTATAGAAAACTTTGGAATCGCAGCCAGAGTCAACTTTTCTTTTATATTAGATTCTAGTGAAGTAAGCGAAGGCAATAGTGTAAACGAAAAAAATATTATTCCACCTATCCAGATTGCAGCTACAAGGTTGTGAACATAATCAAGTATAACTGGTGGGGCTAATCCACTTGCAGTACCATGCCCAATCATTGTGGTTGTTACAATTAGTGCAAGTGATAAAACCAAAAGTGGAATTTGATTTTTTATTGATAGCTTTTTCATTCGTTCCATAACAAACCATAGACCAAGAAGAATTATAGTAATGATCATACGAATAATCCACGTTGTACCAAAAGATGTTTGAAGCGCTTCAAACGCTGAAGTTTCTAATCTTATAGTTTGAACAGTTAGCATCAAAATGTTAGAAGCAAAAACTATGATCAATCCTATGCCAATTAATGACATAAATTTACCATGATACACAGACTGAAATTTTACAAATTCTGTTTTGATCAGATTTTTGTTTTGGGTACCCCACACTAGCAATGATGCAATTACTCCACCAAGCACAATGGTTTGTCCTACAAGCCCAGGAAATCTAGATACAGCTTCAGGGAAAAATACAATGTCTGAAATATCTTTTTCTATTCCAGTAGGAATGTCTCCTAATTCAACATCTCCAACACCAAAAACAAAAGCATCATCTACAAGATGACCATCTACTTTTGATAGCACTTTACTAGTAACAGTATAAACACCATCCTGCAAAGGTGGTGTAGTTACTCTAAGAGAATTATCGCCTTCAAAGTATGTAGTATCTTTGTCATCAACTCGTTCTCCATTGCTATCAAAAACTTTGAGTTCACTAAAATCAATCTCAACTCCTTCAGAATAGTGTACTATGATTTCTGAAGTTCCAGCAGGCACACTTGAAAATTTGTTTGGAACAGTTTCGTCAGTAAATGGATGTCCTTCAACAAAAGGAATACTAAATGAAGAAACAAGGATAAGTAATATCAGAAATCTCAATTAATTTCCAAATTAGTTGATGACAATTTAAACAATTTACATTATCTTCGATAAATGTACCAAGCAAGTAAAGATAATAACGTGTTTTAAGTAGTTGCAAATCGTGAATTATCACCTTGTACCACTTGTTATAATTCCACTAATTGGTTTAGGATTTTTGCCTGTATTTGGGCATACAACTGTTGAGGTTGGTCCCTATGCAATAGAAGTTGGATGGGGAATTGAACCTCCTGTTGTGGGCTTTAGAAATGATTTTGTTTTTGAAATAAGTGAACCTGGAGAAACTGAAGAAGTCAAAAGTGGTATAAAAAATGCGTTTAAGAATTTAGAAGCTACTGCTAAATTTGGCGGCGTTACCAAAAAGCTTGATATCAACTCCGATCCCAGACTTGGATACTATTTCTCATCAGTAATTCCCACTAGAACTGGTTCCTTTATGATTCTACTAAAAGGAGACGTAAACGGTGTTCCTGTCGATGTAGAAATTCCTTTAGAAGATGTGGAGAGTACCGCCGTACTTGATTTCCCACCCAAATCTGATTCTTCATCTGCACCAGATGTTGCAGCTTTAAAAAATTCTTTATCTTCAATTCAAAAAGATGTCATTAACCTAAAATCAAAACTTGGTGGAGTTGATACAGGCCCTGGAGAATTTAGCGTAGAATCAGCTTACAACTTTGGTGTATTTGGATTATCTTTAGGAGCAGCTGGTGTAATCTTGGCAATTATTGCAATGATAAAAAGAAAATAGAGTTGTATTCCTAAATTTTTGGAAATATTTTTGATTTTGTTGTTATAGCTATTATGCTTACTATGGATACGCCAAGAATCATCATTGTGATTGTACCGAACTCAGGAACAACTTGTTTTGTAGCTACCTGACCTATTGGTCCAGTGAATGGTTCTTCTATACCAAATCCATTGAATGTGACTTGAATGTTTAGTGGCATTGTATCAGAAGCAGCTAATGGTAAAGGAGTAGTTGTGTGACTTCCTATACCATTATCTTCATGTGCACCTTTTACATCAAGAACAACTTCATTTCCCTGTGATGCTATAATGTCATAGTTGACATTTTCCACATTACCTCCAGTCATGTCAGTAAATGTAACATCGAGGGTTACTACCTCACCTTGTCCAGCACTGCCCGTTTCAATTTCAACCATCACTCTTTCTGTACCCACTGCTTCAACAATCACTGTTCCAGCCATCCATGGAGTGGTGGCAATTCCAGCTATTATTGCAAAAAGAACTATGAATGAGCCTAATGCTATTACCCTCATTGATCTCCGGATAAAACGAGATACATAAAAACCTCTCATAGATTTTCAAAACTAATTAAAATTTTATTGAAAGTAGTACAATTTTAGAATAAAAAATCATGAATCATACTTTCATTATTCCATTTGTAATTAACCATTGAATTCCTAACACAAAATCCATGTCGGAAATCAGTCCCTCTGCCCACCACCCAGCATTATTTTTAACCCAATCAGGGATTACTGATTCACCATCCTGTTGTTTTTCAGTAAGCGGAACTTGAATGATTCCCTCTTTAATCATAAATTCAATGCCAGATGCAAAGTCCGAATCAAATGTAATGGAATCGTTTTTTTAATTTAATAATTGCAATGATTGGAGCGATAAAGTACATTCCAACATTCATCATGATAATGCCAATTCCATAACCTAGCATGCTAGCTTCTGAATCAATATCAACATGATTTAGAATTGAAAGCGATGTCAAAAGTGGAGTAATTAAAAGCTTGACGGCTTCCTTGAAAGTGGGATTCTGTCTTTCCCAATCAGCTATTGTTGGTGAGAATGAATAATAGAATTCATTGAATCCAGTCATAAATGCAGAGCCAGAGTTTGTTTCAAGTAGTGTATTATCTCGAATTTCTCGCAATTTTTGAACTTGAGGTGCAAGCTCAGTTCCAAATGCAGCTGTTGCAATAAGACATCCTCCACCATTTGGTTCTTTGACAATTTTGCAAACACCCTCAACTAGTTTAGTTCCAGGCTCACAAACTCCACTATTTGTTTTAATGTCACCAACTACAAAATTGAATGATACTGTTTCTGGAGGAATTGGTTGGAATAATATTCCTGAAATTTCTATCAAAGCAACGTACAGTCCTTCATCTTGTGTTTGAACAGGAATTTTTACAGAACCTGAAGAAGTATGCGTTAATGGAATTGGTCCAAAAATATTTTTGTCATCCTTTGAAACTGTAACAATATAATCAATATGTTCTTGTATTCTGTTTGTAAAAGGATTTATAAAATCAATTTTTAGCTTTATCACCTCATTTGGAGCTGGTTCAGAAGGCTCAGTTGAAAAATCAACATCAAGTGTTCCTTTCTCAGTTGGTAAAACTTGTGAGTTTTCAGAAAAGGCAGGAATCAATAAAAACGGAACTACAAATAAAAAAAACAGAATTTTCAACAGACATATTTTTTTTATGCTAGTAATAAAAATTTGCCACAATTTCAAACCTACAAGTTTTAGACCTGATAATTTTGTCGTATACTTAAATAAGGAAATCACATCAACGACAATTAATTGTCATCTAAATTAGTACTAATATTCATCCTAATTGTATTTTTTTCTATTCCTACCTTTGTTGACAATGTATTTGGTCACGGTTTAGGAGGAGACCAAGCACCTCCAATCAGTTTTGCTGGAATGGAAGTCACAGTAAGTACAATGTTGACTCCTTCAGATATTACAGTAGGTGAGGTTGATAAGGCAAAAATTCAAGTACGATTTTTTGATACATTAACAGATATAACTTTAGAAAAAGTAACTTATCGTATTGAAATTTGGCGAAGTGGTCAACTCTTAGCCAGAAATTTGTTTTATGATGTAGATGGAGTTCTTAACTTAGACATTCGCCCTGTACTTGGATGCACAGAACTAAAACTATGGAAATGTACAAAATACTTTGCCTCAGAACATGCGAGTGCACCACTGGCTCTTTATGTTCCAAATGAAGGAAGCCCCCTTATTGTAGGGCCAATTTTTGATAAAGGCGGTCTTTATAATATTCGAGTTGACATTGAAGGTGCAAGCAGCCCAACAACTCTAATAACAAAACGTCTAACCTATGATACCTTTGTGAGTGTTGCGCAACAACAAGACTTTGTAATTCCAACCGCTGCAGCTGAAGTTCCAGTTATTATAAAGACCTACTATGATGATGTGTACAATTTCAAATTTGAAAATTCGGACAATTCAATCTACTTTGAAATGCCATTTGATTGGGATCCTGAATACATTTCATTAGTACCACTGGTTCACGAAGAAGTCAGAGTTCCAAAGAGCTTTGCTCCATATGCTGAAGGCATACAATTCAAGGGATACATGAATAGTGTTGAAGTAGATCAAAGAATTTTGCTATTGGATCCATATTCTTATGAAGATACAAACATTCTTCACTTCCTCGTAACCAAAAACGAATTAGAAAGGATCAATCAAGTTCTTGGTCCTGAGAATTATGACAACAAGTTAGCCACTTTCAAATTAGTACCACAAAGCTCGTTTACACGAAATTCTCAAGAATTTTATCTTGTTGATCTAGAAACAAAAACTCAAAAAACGCCAACTACCGTAAACATTGCTTGGGATAGTAGATATGGCAAAGGCGATGAAATACCATTTGAATTTACGTTTTTTGATCCATCTAGGAACCTCATTAAAGACATCCGATACTCATATACTGTAATTGACCAAAATTCTAATGAGATAATATTTGAAAATACTGGAGATGATCCTAACAATCTAGGAATCGTAGCCACGGAAGGAATTGATATTCAAAGAATAAACATTCCATCCCAAGGAAGCTACAGGATAGATGTTCTTGTATTTGGAACTGGAATTAATTATGAATCAACCTATGCGGGAATTGGTTCTGGACTCCTTGAAGTAGGGTCAGGTGCTCCAACAACTACACCAACTCCAAAACCCATCCCTGAACAAAAATCAATTTCAATTCCTGATTGGGTTCAAAACAACGCTGGTTGGTGGGCTGAAGGATTAATTGATGATTCGGACTTTGCATCTGGCATTGAATTTATGATTAAAGAGGGAATCATTCAAGTTCCGCTTACTGAAAAACAACAGGATGGTGAATCAGTAATCCCTGATTGGGTTAAAAATAATGCTGGTTGGTGGGCTGAAGGATTAATTTCTGATAAAGACTTTGCTGGTGGTTTACAATTTTTGATTGCAAACGGTATAATATCAGTTTGAAAGTAAGAGATGATAAATCATGAGAGACATCAATGAAATAATGCCAAAAATTCCTAACATGAAATGGGGAGCATTAATGAACAAATATCCAACAAATAAAAAAATTGATCATATGAACAAAATTTTTCCGTCAAATGGAAAATGGCATACAGTTTTTGAGGAAAAAGACCAAGTCTTTGTTGATGGTAAAAGAATCTGGAAAAAAGATTCTAGTTCATGGACATAAAATGGGAGATATTTTAAGTTCTCTTTAAATTGCTGTCATTTATTAAAAAAATAATCCTGACTTTGAGTATTTTTTTAGTGTTCTTTGGTATCCAACAAGTTGCATATGCTGAAGTTTGGATACCTGAAGATGAATTAACTTCCTACTTTGATGCAAATGGAGTTTATACTGTAATAGGAGCAAATAAAAAATTCTGAAGAATTTCCTGTTATTCCGACTGTACTGATCAATATACAAAATGATAAAATGATTATCTCAAAATCATTTGAATACGTTACAATTTTCCCATCAAAAGAACTACCATTTAAAATCAAATTTCCAGAGATTACTAGCCAATTCCCAATCCTCAAAAAACCTGTAATTTCATTCATTACTACTGAAAAAATTCCATTAAAAATTGAGGTAATCTATGATGACACTCTAATAAAACATAAAGATGGGCATCTTACTGGACGGATAATTAACAATGGGAAATCCCCAGTTTACAACATAAAGTTTTTGCTATAATACATGGTTTTGATGGAATACTTGACATGGGACAAAACATTGAAATGATTGAAAAAATGGAGCCCGGCAAGATAAGGAACTTTTCAATGCATCCTGATCCCTCGATTATAGATGAAATTTACTACTATAGCTGTTTTGCTCCCAGTGACACGATGATAGTTCCCATATACGCTGAAAGAAACGCAGAGAAATTTTATTTTCGTTATGATTCTGGTAGTTGGTATTATGACGCAAAATTCAATGACAAAGGTACTGAGCTTTCTATGAAAACACAAACTAGCTTTGCTCTTGAAACTTATGCAAGCTTTGAGTTTCCACACTTTACTGATAGTGAAAAATTCAATGTTTACTTAAATGGTGAACCCAAACAGTTTATTCAACGCATAGATGAGTATGGAAACTGGCATGTATCATTTGGGGTGGAACCCAGAGAAACTGGTGAGCTTTTGATAACGGGTTTTGCAGAAGGATGGACTCCAGGGGAGGAGATTTTAATTCCACAATGGATGAAAACAAATGCAAAATGGTGGTCAGAAGATAGACTTGATGACAACATCTTTGTAAGAGGTATTGAATTTATGATAAATCAAGAGATAATCAAAATCCCTATAAGTAGAGACATTGGAGGCGAGAATTTGATAATTCCATCTTGGATAAAAAACAACGCTGGCTGGTGGGCAGACGGCCAAATATCCGATGCTGATTTTGTTTTTGGAATAAAGCATCTTGTTGAGCAAGGAATAATTCGAGTTTAATTAACATTTGATAAGAACTGTTAATCAGCAATTTTACAATCTTGTATACGATCACGATTTACAGACTAGATGACTGATTCAATGCATATTTAATTGAATTATTTTGATTAATCACACTCCTCCAAATTTGTAGTATACTAACATATTTGCATTATACTAAAAAAGTTAGCCTAGGCTAACTTTATATATACACTAGATGATTTTCAAGTGTAAATCATGGAAAAATCACGCACTAGATTTATGATTATATCCATGTCTGTAATCATTGCAGCATCAACACTTTATTTTGTATTTTCTGAAGGGATTGATGCACAATTAGAGGAGAAAGTCTTTGTTACCCATACTGGAGCTATTGTAAAAACAACAGGTGAGATAATTGATCCTCTTTACGTTGCATCAACTATGGAATTTGATCCAATGAAATATTTGCGAGAGTTCAACTATGGACGAGTTTCACAGTTGCCTGATGGTACCACTCTGAGAGAATTTACAATTATTGCAGAAGACGATAAAGTAATGGAGATCTCACCAGGGGTATTCTTTAATGTATGGACCTTTAACGGAACGGTTCCAGGCCCAACGATAAGAGTTACTGAAGGTGACTTTGTCCGTATAAAATTCATCAATAATGGTTCAAGGGAACACACAATGCACTTTCATGGAATCCATCCCGCTGAAATGGATGGAGTTTTCGAACCAGTAGGACCTGGAGGACAATTTACGTATGAATGGTTTGCTGATCCTGTTGGTGTTCACCCATATCACTGCCATATCATGCCGCTTGAAGAACACATTGCACGTGGCCTGTATGGCGTTTACATAGTTGATCCAAAAGAAGGCAGACCTATAGCAGATGAAATGATAATGGTTCTTAATGGATTTGACACAGACTTTGATACTGAAAATAATTTCTATGCTGCAAACACAATTCCATTTTACTATCAGCACCATCCAATCCAAATTAACACCAATGAATTAATCAGAGTATATGTAGTGAACATGCTTGAATTTGATCCAATAAACAATCTTCATTTGCATGGCAATTTGTATTATTATTATCCTACGGGAACTGATACTGTTCCTTCTACATACACCGACATGATAACACTCTCTCAAACCGAGAGAGGGATTATGGAATTTGAATATAAATATCCTGGAAAATATCTATTCCATGCTCACAAAGTAGAATTTTCAGAAAAGGGATGGATTGGAATATTCATAGTTAAGGACAACCCAGATCAAAAATCACAAACAGAAATAGAATATGGAACTTAGCAGAAAACCATCAAAAGCCAAACTGGTAGCAAGTGGAGTAATCCCATTTGCGTTTCTTATACTTATGATAGCATACATCTTTGGTCCAGGCTCTGATCTTTTAGATTTCGGTGTACCATTACCTGAGATAACTATTGAAAAGGTTGATTTTGTAGACTCGGAGATACTTGCAACTGTAAGAAACACCGGACCGATTCCAGTAGAGATTGTGATGGCAGATGTCAACGATAGAATTCAGCCCGCAGCAATAGAACCTGATAGATTTCTGGAAAGATTCGAGTCAGCTGTGGTACGAATTCCTTTTAAATGGAATGTGGCAGAGCCCTACACAATTGGTCTTACCATCGAAGACGGAACAAGGTTTGAAAGAGAAATAGAAGCTGCAGCGCCTGCATTAGAGCCAAGTCTTGAGCTTGCTGGATTTTTTGCAATAATAGGAACCTATGTTGGAATAATACCTGTTATGATCGGATTACTATGGCTTCCGTTTATCAAAAAGATTAGCAAAAACAAATATCATTTCTTTTTGGCACTCACTGCAGGACTCTTACTGTTCTTAGGTATTGATTCTGTTGAAGAGGCGCTTAACGTTTATGAAGAAAATCTTTCTCAGAGCTTTAACGGTGTATTACTTGTAGCTACAGTTATTGTAATAACCTTCCTTGGATTATACTATACTGCTGAAAAATTAATAAAAAGAGCAGCATCATCTAGAATTACAAAACCTGTGGCAGTCGCATTGATGATTGCAATAGGCATTGGACTGCATAATTTTGGAGAGGGACTTGCAATCGGAGCAGCTGTTGGTATTGGCTCAATTGCGTTCAGCACTTTTCTAATTGTGGGATTTGCTTTGCACAATACAACTGAGGGGATTGCCATTGCAGCACCCATGGCACGAGAAAAAACAATGATAGGAAAAGCATTGATAGGAAAGCTTGCAGTATTGGGAATGATTGCAGGTGCTCCCGCTATTTTTGGTGCATGGGTAGGCGGATTTGTTTATTCTCCATTTGCGACCGTAGTATTTCTATCAATAGGAGCAGGTGCAATATTCCAAGTAATAATCACCGTATTGAGGTGGATACGAGAAGAGGGCGACAAAAATCTTTCAAGTGCAGCAGTAGCATCTGGGATTGCTGTAGGAATGCTGATAATGTATCTGACTAGCATTCTAGTTTAGCAATAATTTGTTTTAAAAAAACATTATTTTTATTTAAATTTCAGTGCGGTTTTATTTAGCTGCACGTTGTTAGTTAAGGAATATTTTGTCTATCTCAATGATCTTCCCAGATATGGTCTTGGGATAGTTTTCTTATGGTTTGGTATTGATAAATTTATCATACATGAATTTTATTTGACATGGTTTTCTGCAACAGAAAGAGTAAAAGTTATTCTTCCCTTTCAGGATCTCAGTTCATCGATTTATGCTATTGGTGTAGTTGAACTAATTTTTGCAGCATTATTATTTGCTGGAGTAAAGATTCGTTGGGTTTCTGTTGCTGTCATTCTTTTCCTATTAGTCATTTTATTGACAGCGCAGTATCCATCGAGCTATCCTCAGGATATAGGTTTGATTGGTATTGCAGGTCTTTTAGTTCTGACCAATTCCACATGGAAGAAAGCCAAAACTGAGAAATTTTTGAAATTCTTGTGGGTTATTAGATACTCGATATCCGCTGTTCTTTTTCTATGGGCAGTGGATCATATTGTAAATATTAACAGACATATTGGATGGATTCAACTTTCTAGCCCCCTAAGTGAAGGTTTAGCTGCAAATGAAGTATATTCATTTTTAGTGGTTATTATTCTAGTTGAGATTATTCTTGGAGGTATAATAGCGCTTGGTAAGGTTTCTCTAACAAAATTTGCGTTAGTAGCTGTGACAATATTTTTTGTATTTGCTATTGTGGGATTGGCGCCTCCATTAAATAATCATCAAACCATAGGATTAGCACTTTCAACAGCGTGGCTTGCATTTATAGCACATAATAAAAATAGAGTATAGAGAATTTAACAGAACAAAAATTTTCAGCAAGTAATTTTTTGTTAAAAAAAGAAAAGAAGAGTTTAGAGTTTTGGAATTATTTTTGATTTTGCTGTTATAGCTATGATGCTTACTATGGATACACCAAGAATCATCATTGTTATGGTACCAAACTCTGGAACAACTTGCATGTTAAAGTCATCTGTAAGAGGAGTCGATAAAGGATTGAATTCGATTCCAACTATTTGTGCAGTTACTTGATAGTTACCGTTGTCCATAAAGACTGGTCCTGATATCATGTATGCTTTAGTTTCACTACTCCCGACCTCTTCAGCTTCCGTTCTGGTAAATGTTCCTTCAGAAGGTGTTATTTGGAGTTCTAGATTGCCGTCATGATCATGGAACTGATCGCTCCATATCTCGTTACCATCTTTTGATATCATGACTTTATAGTCTAGATGATCAATTATCATACTTGTCATTTTAGTTCCTTTAAGCTCATCTGATTTTGCAGTGAATGAGAGTGTAACCATGTCATTTGCAGTATTATCAAATGGTAACATAGGATCTATATCCAGACCTAAGTACACGCCACTCATCATAGCTTCTTCAGCCATTGCTTCTCCAACAATTACTGTTCCAGCCATCCATGGATGAACCATACAGAAGTATGGGAATGTACCTTTAGTGTCAAATTTTACTTCGAATGTAGTCCCTGCCAAGAATAAATCACTATTAAAGATATCATCTGGTCCATCTACAGCAGAACCACTTGTAACTGTGTGAGCAGAAGTATCATCATTTGACCATGTAACTGTTTCACCAACACCTATAGAGATATCAGCTGGAAACCAACACTCGTTGGTATCCTCACATCCGGGAACTGCAGAACCAGCTGGGACGCTAACCTCTGCTGCAAATGCTGATGGCATTGTTGCAGCTAATCCAGCAATAATAACAAAAAGTCCCAAGAAAGTCGATGTTTTTATTTTCATTGATTTTGATATATCATGGATGCTTTTAACCATTTTTCTAACAATTTATTATTAGAATTTGAAACTTGGCTTTTTAGCACAAATATTATTATACAAATTTTGAGTGAACTAATCCATTAATGTTTCCTTTAAGAGATGAGAATCCTCATCCTCCCGGATTCAAACCAAAACTAACATATGCTTTAATTGCCATCAACGTGATTATTTTCCTTTTGGAAGTAGCAGTGACTGGACAATTTTTTGAATTTAGTAATCAGCAAGCAATGAATTTATTCTTGAACTGGGGTGCGGTACCCGGTTGCATTACTGGAGAAATAAGCGGAATTAATACAGGAATTAATATCATTCACTGTCCCGCAATTCCAGAGCTTACATTATTAACCTCAGTTTTCATGCATGGAGGTTTGATGCATCTTGGTGGAAACATGTTGTTTCTTTGGATTTTTGGTGACAAC
>JADFLH010000008.1 GCA_022564515.1 Nitrososphaerota archaeon | reverse complement strand
AGCTTTTTCAATTATTGAATCAGAGAGAGAGAGTTTATCTTTAACTCTGTAAAGTTCATTGAAGGCTTGTCTAAAGTTCCTATCCATGGGTTCATTTTGACTTCTACTATCCCATGTTCTTAGACGTTTGAGAGTCTTTTTCATAGAGTTCGATATAGGTTTTCCTGTAGCATCTTTGTTTGTTGGATTGATTACTGTTGACAGACCCTGATCATGTATTGCTAAAGATGTACCAACCCCAGTTCTTTCTCTACTGACTCTGTCATCAGAAAATGAACGCCTTTCCGGACCAGGATTTTCTATACGCTCAGATAATACAAAACCGCAACCACCACAAAAAATCTCACCTGTTTCGGTATCTGTAATTAGTGCCTTCTTCCCACATCTTAAACAATTTTGTTTGATGCTAGGAATTAGATTAACCATGCCTACTAAAAGTTTGAGAGGTCTTAAACGTGGTGATTAAATTACTTAATATGGGTTCACTACCTGAAGAGAAGTTTTGAAACTCACTAACATTTCATAACAACTATAGTCGGCAGTTCGTATCAAATGAAGCATGTTTAATCTGAAAATTCTTAATTCTTAGATTGTCATAAAAACTAGGTGTGAAAACGGAGATCGTCATAAGCAAAGGATTCAAAAGTAATAGATGAGATTATGACAAAAAAATAATCACAGTTCTTAAACGATATGGAGTTACGCCAACCAATGGATTTGTCTGTTTAGCAGGATTTATGAGAATAATTAGTCCTCAGTTTATTAGAAAACCAAAAATTTTGGATCGACAAAAGCTTTATTCAAATCTATAAAATATTATGAATCTTATGGCAGAAGAACAGATCTGGATAGTTTTTGCAATTCTTCTTGCTGGTTTAGCACTTTTTGTTTGGCAAAAAATCAGATATGATATTGTAGCTGCTCTAATGTTATTAGCAATAGGATTAACCGGAATAGTATCAACTGAAGAACTGTTTTCAGGTTTTGCAAGCAGTGCTGTGATTACAGTGGCATCTGCCTTGGTGGTAGCAAAAGGTTTGGAAAACTCTGGTATTTTAGACAAGGCAGAAGAATTTCTCTTAAAGTTTGAAAAGAGACCAATCGTTCCTTTTATTCTTCTTTTAGTTATGGTTTGTCTTGTTTCTGGATTCATTAACGACATTGCTGCACTTGCCATTTCACTGCCAATAGCTATATCACTTTCACGTAGTCTTAAATTGACACCTTCAAAAATTTTGATTCCGTTAGCTTATGCATCAATAATTGGAGGTTCGCTGACTCTGATAGGTACTGCTTCAAACATAGTGATGGGCTCTGTTGCCAAGCGAGAACTTGGTAGGCCCCTAGAAATATTCGAGTTCTTTCCAGTAGGAATAGTACTAATTATTGTATTTGTCATACTGTTTTTGATTATAGGTAGAAGAATACTTCCAAACCGGCCAAGTCCATACGCTACAGAAAAATTTGAGTTGCCAAAATATATTTCAGAAGTTCAAGTAAACGATAAATCAGATTTTATAGGTAAAACAATAGGAGAGTTTGAAAAAGAGTTTGATTATTTAGATGTAGTTAGAATTGTCAGAGAACGTCATGAAAGAGACATGCCCCACTCTAATACCAAAATTGGATTAGGTGATGTGCTTGTCATTAGGTCTGACGTAGAAGGGCTACGCAAACTAAAAGAAAGTGGCCTAGACTTTTTAAGAGACTCGGAAGACAAACTAAAAGATCTAGATGTTGTTGAAGCTATCGTTATGCCCAACTCTATTTTAGCTGACAGGACTGCAAGACAAACCCATCTTAGAGACAGGTATACCGTAACCCTTTTGGGCGTGGCAAGACATGGGTCTACCCTGATAAAACGAGTCGATGATGTGAGAATAAAGACAGGAGACGTATTGTTACTTGAAGTTGCTCAATCAGATCTACAAAACGTATTACGGGAATTGCAATGTGCTCCACTTAAAAAACGAGGAATATCTTTACACGAACGAGCCCCATCTATACTGACGCTTGTTATTGCAGGTGTAAGTATAGCCCTTAGTGCTTTTTCCATTCTGCCAATTGAGATATCTCTGGCGTTGGGAGCACTTGCTATGTTGCTGTCCGGATCTCTTTCTCTTAAAGAGGCGTACAGTGCAATTCACTGGCCCATTCTGATCTTAATTGGTTCCATAATTCCATTTGGAATCGCTATGGTAAATACTGGAGCAGACAAGTTCATTGCCGAGACCATTATGCAGACTGGCATAAGCGAGCCAATTATGGCATTGATCATAATCTTTGCTGCAACTACTCTGCTTTCCAATGTGATGAATAATGTGGCAGCATCAGTATTTATGGCACCTGTTGCCTTACGGCTCAGCCAGATACTTGACATCTCTGGATTTCCAATGTTGATGGCAGTAGTCTTTGGGGCTGCTGTACCGTACCTTACCCCAATAAGTCATCATTCTAACCTACTTGTCATGGAAGCTGGAGGATACAAGTTTACAGACTATCTGAGGTTTGGGATTCCATTAACATTGGCAACTATGGTAATTGTGATTTTCCTAGTTCCAATACTGTGGCCATTTTAGTCTCAAATTGATGAGAACCAAGTATGACATTTCCGTACAAGTAATTTAACCTCATTGATAGAAATTTCTGATATCGATTATGATAAGCAAATCTTTCAATTTCTTGACATGCCTAAGCTTGATGAATTGCCAGCTAACTTGGCAACTGCAGATGATTTTACAGGAAAAAATGTTGTAGATCGAGAAGGAATTCATTTTGGCAAAGTAAAACACATTCACATTAATCAAGAAACTTTGGCAGTATCTGGCGTTACAATACATCAAGGATTTCATAAAGACTATTTTTTACCAGAAACGTATATTGACAGATTTACAACCGAGACTCTTTTACTCAGTAGGTCTCCTGTGAGAATTGGTGTTGAGGTTATCGATATTGATGGTCATAAAATCGGAAAGGTAAAACGGCTTCACAAACATCCAGACACAAATGAGCTAGAGTCTATTGAGGTTTCAAATGGTTTAATGCATTCTAAGATTATCTCAAAGTCAGAAATTTGGGGAGTCGGCGAAAAAGTGAAACTCAAAGTTACAAAAAAAGAATACAAAAAACTAGAATAAATCACCTCTATAATCTTTATTTAAATTATTTTGAATAATTATTTACCTCATTTGATTCAAGTCCATCCGAAGGAGGAGTTAAAGAGCACTAAAGAAATCATCAAGGTTTTAGGGGAAAAGTGATGAGAAAAAAAGCTCAAGACATTTCTGATTAAGACTTTGGATTATAAAATCGCTTTTTCATTTTACGGAAACCTCATTACCACATGATGCTGAAACTGTTAGTAATTTATAATTGCAAAACGGCCATTCAATATGGATGCTGTTGAAATTCAATCCCTAACGAAAGAATTTGGTGAAGTAAAAGCAGTTGACAATATCTCATTTAATGTAGAGGCTGGAGAGATTTTCGGTTTTCTAGGTCCTAACGGCGCAGGGAAAAGTACAACAATGATGATTCTGACAACTCTTCTTAAACCATCATCCGGGCATGCCTTGGTAGCAGGTTTTGATGTGGTAACTCAAGCCAAGAAAGTGAGACAAAATATTGGCTATGTTCAACAAGAGATTGCCGTTGATGAATATTTAACAGGCAGGGAAAATCTGTTACTTAATGCAAGATTAAATCATATTCCAAAAAATCTGATTGATGATAGAATTGACTATGTTTTAGAACTAATTGAACTTAGTGAAAGACAAAATGAGGATGTCATGACATATTCTAGTGGAATGAAAAAACGGCTTTACATTGCTGGCGGATTGCTTCATAGGCCTAAAGTTCTGTTTCTTGATGAGCCAACTGTTGGGCTTGACATTCAGACAAGACGAAAGATTTGGGATTATATTATAAAAATTAACAAAGAATTCAATATGACGATTTTTCTTTCAACTCATTACATGGAAGAAGCAGACAAACTTTGTGATAGAGTAGGAATTATTGATTATGGAAAGATTCAGGTCATTGATTCACCTAAAATAATGAAAGATAAGTTAGGCAATGAGGCTATCACCTTTAAAATTCTAGATAGTATACATAAAATCGAGTTTTTGTCACAATTAAACGCAATCCATTTTGTAACAGATGTTACAACAAATGATGATAAGATTATTGTTTATACATCTAAAGCAACAGAACTAATTCCCGAAATTTTTCAAATATCGGCTAGACTTCAAGTTAAAATAAATTCAATCTCATTAACCCAACCATCACTCGATGATGTCTTTGTTTCTTACACTGGTCATGATCTTAGAGATGAGTCAGAAAATTTCAGTAGTAGGAAATTGCATAGAAAAAGGTAGAGGATAAACTCATGATTATTTCTGACACTTATACGATATTCTGGAGGGAAATGAAACGTTATAGAAAATCCAGAAGTGGAGTGATTATTAGATTGATTCAACCGGCAATATGGATTATTGTCATTGGAAATACCTTTGCAGGCACTCAACCTTTAATTCAATCAGTTGGATTTGATGGAGAATACATTGAATTTATGGCACCTGGTGTTGTGATTCTCACTGTAATTTTTACAAGTATATTTGGTGGTGTAAATACTCTGTGGGATAGAAGATATGGTTTTATGAACCAAGCACTCACTTCACCCATTTCTAGATCATCAATAGCACTTGGAAAAATATTTGCAATTTCTTTGATAGCTGCTCTTCAAGCTAGTTTGATTTTGGGAATTGCATTTGCAATTGGCGTAAGTTTTCCAAATCCCATATTGATTGTGCCAATCATGGCAATTGTAATTTTGTTTTCACTAGGTTTTTCCGGGATTTCTGTAATGGTAGCTGCGACTGCAAAATCTCAAGAAACATTTTGGGGAATAATTAATTTCCTTGGAATGCCATTATTCATGCTAAGTCCTGCATTATTTCCATTGGAACTTATGCCTGATTGGCTAGCTTCGGCTGCTAAGTTAAATCCGGTAACTTATGCCGTTCTCCTCATCAGGGGTCTGATGACTGGCATTACAGAGGATATTTCTCCTATGCTAAGTATCGTAATAATCTTAGCTTTCGTTATGGTAATGGTAGGTTTAGCCAGCTATGTCTTTACTCGTGAAGTGAACAAACCTTTCTAATTCACCCAAATTTGACTAAAACTGCAATAATTCCTAACTCTTGAGATCTTTTTTTGATATAGAGACTTGGCCTTGTGAAGGCCACAATATCCCTAGTGGTACTTGTAGGGCTCGTATTGGTAGGAACTGTAAATGTTTCAATAGGACTTAGTGGAAGCCATCCATTTTTAACTCAATGGGGTGGAACAGGGCCGTCAAGTGGTTCATTTTACAATCCACAAAATTTGGCAATTGATTCTCATGGAAATGTGTACGTGACGGACTTGGGAAATAAACGAGTCCAAAAATTTGATAATGATGGAACATTTTTGAATGCTTGGGGGCGTGGTGGAACCGGAGCAGGGGAATTTAATTCACCCCGCGGTATTGCTACATATGAAAATTTTGTTTATGTGGTTGATAGTCAATTAAATAGAATTCAAAAATTTGATACCAATGGAAACTTTGTCACACAATGGGGATCCTATGGTAATGAGCAAGGACAATTTTTGTTACCAACAGCTATCACTATTAATAAAAATGGAACTATATTGGTTGTAGATACAGGAAATAAAAGAATTCAACAATTTTCTTCTGAGGGAGAATTTCTAAGAGAATTTGGAGAAAGTGGAAGTGGTAACAACCAATTCATTTCTCCAATTGGAATTACAACTGATGATGATAACAACATTTACGTTTCTGATCCAGGTTCAAACAGAATAAAGAAATTTAATTCCATGGGAAATTTTATTACAAGTTTTGGTCCAAACATTGCCGGATTTTCTTTAAGGCCACAAGGTCTTCAAATTGATCCCGAAGGAAATATCTATGTTGCAGATAGTGGTAATAACAGAATTTTAAGATTAGACTCTAATGGCATAACATTAACTGCTTTTGGGAGCATGGGGATTCAAGCTGGTCAATTTAAAATTCCAAAAGATGTTGCACTAGATCAGAATGGTAATTTGTTTGTGGTGGATTCAAACGGACATAGAATCCAAAAATTTGGCACTCCAACTATTATTGATATTCAAACAACAATCACAGAACCAACAACAACCCCAATACTTGGTGATTTTACAAAACCCGTCATCATCACACCTAACGATTTGATAATTGAGGCCACTGGTCCCCTTACCCCAGTTTCTGTAGGTCAGGCATTTGCTACTGATCTAAGTGGCATTCAATCAATAACTACCAATGCTCCTTCTGTGCTTCCTCTAGGAATAACCACAATCATATGGACTGCAATCGATGGCTCTGGGAATATGGCTATTGCTACCCAGACAGTTACAGTTACGGATACAGTACCCCCTGTCATCTCACCACTTCAAGACATCATTATTGAAGCAAGTAATCCCACTCAAAATCTTGTTGAATTAGAACCGCCAACTGTCATAGACGCAGTAGGGGTAATGTCAATAACAAGCGATTCACCAGATGTCTTCCCAATAGGTGAAACTTTAGTTACATGGACTGCTTCGGACATAATGGGAAATACTGCCAGCACCACTCAAAAAATTATAGTTTTAGATACTTCAAAACCAACACTTTATGTTCCAGAAAATATTGTTGTTGAGGCAACATCTTTTGATCAAAATGAAATTTACCTTGGAGAGGCATCTGTAATTGATAATGGCGAAATAATATCAGTAATTAATGATGCACCTGAATTTTTTGGTGTGGGAAATACCACAATTACATGGGTAACATTTGATTCCTCAGGAAACACTGCAAGCTCAACACAATTAGTTTCAGTTGTTGACACGACTCCTCCAGAAATCACTGCTCCAGATAATATTGTTTTTGAAGCAACTTCAACAACTAATAATTTAGTTGATGTTGGCTCGCCAACAGTTATTGATATACAACAGGTCACAATAACAAACAATGCTCCAGCCGTTTTTCCAATTGGTGAAACAATAGTAATTTGGAATGCAACTGATGCATCCGAGAATTTTGCATCTGTAACACAACAAATAACTGTAATTGATAGCACTCCTCCATCTCTTACAATCTCTGAAAATATTATAGCCGAAGCAACGGGACTAATTGGAAACGTAATAAATTTGGGTGAAATTGTAGTAGAAGATATTTCTGAAATTGCATCAGTTATAAACAATGCAACTGAAACATTCCCACTTGGAAACACTACAGTAACTTGGAATGTAATTGATAAATATGGAAATGTTGGATTTGCAGAACAAATCATTTCAATCATAGATACCATTGCTCCAAGTATTGTACCTCCCACCGATATAGTGATAGAAGCAATTAGCCAAAACCAGAATTTCGTAGATCCGGGTCAGCCCAAAGTTGATGACTTAGTAGATATTGGATCGGTCACAAATGATTCACCAACTTCATTCTCAATAGGAATGACTACAGTTACTTGGACTGTATCAGATACTTCTGGAAACACCTCAAATGCAACCCAAGTCATTACGGTTGTTGATACCACTCCGCCAGAAATTATTACCCCTGTAAACATCACTATGGAGGCAGCAGGAAATGAAACACAAGTTTCAATCGGCGATGCAACGGTTTCTGATATTGTTGGTGTCTCTTCTGTAACTAATGATGCCCCAGATGTCTTTCCATTAGGAGAAACGATAGTTACATGGACTGCAACAGACACACATGGTAATGTTGCTACAACTACTCAAATAATTACAATTGTGGATACAACACCACCCACAATAACTGCACCAGCTAATGTTTTAGTGGAAGCTATTGATCCTTCTGCAAATACAGTTGAAATTGGTGTGGCCGATGTGACTGAGATAGTTGGTTTGGCCTCAGTTGATAATAACGCTCCTAATTTATTCCCAGTTGGAGATACAATAGTCACATGGACTGCTATTGATTCTGTAGGAAACTCTGCTAGTGCCACACAAACAGTTTCAGTAGTTGATACTACAGCTCCACAAATTATTGCCCCTGACACAATTATCATTGAAGCAACTTCAGAAAATCAAAATATTATTAAATTAGTAGAACCACTTGCTGAAGATTATATTGGAATTGTCTCAATAACTAATGATGCCCCAGAATTATTCCCAGTTGGAGATACAATAGTCACATGGACTGCTATTGATTCTGCAGGAAACTCTGCTAGTGCCACACAAACAGTTTCAGTAGTTGATACCACTGCACCAAAATTGTATCTACCACCAACAATTACAGCAGAGGCCACTGGTCCATTTGGAAATGTTGTAGAATATGGATCTGCAACTGCATCTGATGAGGTAGCTGTTACTTCAATATCAAATGATGCACCATCGACATTCTCTCTTGGTGAAACAATTGTTACATGGATGGCAACTGATTCATCAGGCAACTCAGCTAGTGCTGCCCAAAGAATTATTTTTGTAGACACCACTCCCCCAGAATTAGTTTTGCCAGATCATGTAATAGTAGATTCTACTGATATGAATACCATAGTCTCGATAGGACAAGCAAATAGTACAGATCTAACAGACCCATCTCCAATTATTACAAATGATGCACCTGATATGTTTTCACTTGGAGAAACTATAGTAACTTGGACTGCCATAGACACATTTGGAAACTCTGTTAACGCCACTCAAAAAATTGAAGTGCAGGCCTGCGGCAAACCCATCTCATACTATAACCTGATTGAAGGAAGTTTTGATGACGATATTATAGTGGGGACAAATCTTCCTGATTTGATATTTGCTTATGGTGGGGATGATATCATTAGAGGAGAAAAAGGAAATGATTGCATTTTCGGCGGCGAGGGTGATGACATTATCTTCGGAAATGAAGGAAATGATAATCTGAGTGGTGGTGAGGGTAATGATATTATCAAAGGTCAGGCAGGATCTGATATCATTACCTCTGGAACTGGAATGGACATCATTGATGGTGGAGATGATATTGATACATGTATAGATGCTGAAAATTTAGATGGTGATCTAGTAGTCAAGTGTGAATTATGATTTTTACAAATTGTAGTGCTACATTATTTTAATGAATTCTTATAGTTCTATATGGTGATTATAGAAAATATGGACACAGATTTAGTCAACAAAAAATTTCTAACACCCAAAAAATAGTGCAAAAGTGTAGCAAAATATTACGAATAAAAAGAACAATATTTCATCCCTATATGATGTCAAAATCCAAAAAACTGTTTAGCGAAGCAAAAAAAATCATTCCTTATGGAGTTAACAGCCCAGTTAGATATTACGAACCATATCCATTCTTTGTAAAAAGATCACAATCTAGTTACATTTGGGATGAAGACAATAATCGTTACATTGATTTTTGTAATGGCTATGGTGCATTATTTCTTGGCCATGGGAGAAAAGAAATAATTTCATCAGTTTCTAAGCAATTAAAAAATGGAACTCTTTTTTGTACTCCAACAGAACAAGAAATAAAATTATCAAAACTAATCATTGGAAATTTTCCTTCCATAAACAAAGTTCGTTTAGTAAACACTGGTTTGGAGGCAACGATGACTGCAATTCGATTAGTTAGAGGATTCACAAAGAAGAAAAAAATCATCAAATTCGAAGGTTGCTATCATGGTGCACATGATTCAGTTTTAGTTAAGGCTGGTTCAGGTTTAGCTCATCATGGAATTTCTGTTTCTGAGGGAGGACTGAAAGAAATTTCAAAAAACACGCTTGTTGTTCAATACAATAATTCAACCGAGTTAGAATATGTCATAAAAAAACACAAAGATGTTGCAGGCGTAATAATTGAACCAATACTTGCAAACATGGGTTTAATTCTTCCACAAAAAAATTTTCTTAGAGAAATTAGAAAAATTACCAAAGAAAATGATATTCCTTTGATCTTTGATGAAATTGTAACTGGTTTAAGAGTCTCTACTGGTGGAGCTCAGAAATATTTTGGAATCAAGCCTGACATCACGACTTTAGGAAAGGCATTAGGAAATGGGTTTGCCATTGCAGCAGTTGGAGGCAGAAAAGAAATTATGGACAAACTAACTCCTGGGGGAAAAGTGTACCAAGCAAGCACATTTGCAGGAAATCCTGTTTCTGTTAGTGCTGCAATAGCCTCAATAACAACCATAAATAAACTCAAAAATAAACTATATCCAAAGCTCCAAAGACACTGTACTTTACTTGCTAGAGCACTAGGCGATATTGCAACCGATATGAATATTTCTCATCAGATTAATTTTACCGCCTCAATGCTACAGATTTTTTTTACTAATAACCCAGTTTTAGATTATGGTTCTGCAATGAAATCGGATGTAAAAAAATTCAAAAAATTCTTTTCTTCTTTATTAAAAAAAGGAATATTTGTCGCTCCATCTCAATTTGAAGTAGTTTTTCTATCAGACGCACATACAAATGCTGATTTTAATGATGCATTGAACGCATATCATTATGCCCTTAAAATGGTGAAGAATTGAAATACAAAATTGGAACAAGAGGAAGTAGGCTATCTCTAGCACAAACAAATTGGGTTATTTCTGAATTAACAAAAGCAAATTCTGGTGTAGAATTTGAAATCAAAACAATAAAGACAAAAGGTGACATAGATACACGTCCATTATTTTCAATAAATCAAAAAGGGATTTTTGAAAAGGAAATTGATGGAGCTGTTGCAGAAAAAGAAGTTGATTTTGCTGTTCACAGTTTAAAGGACGTTCCATCAAAACTTGCTAAAAACCTTGTTTTAGCATGTGTACCTAAAAGAGAATCTGCTAATGATGTTTTCATTTCTTCAAATGGTACATCCATAGAGAAAATTGATTCTGGCTCAGTTATTGGTACTAGTAGTCTTAGAAGAGCGGTTCAGATAACAAGAAAGCGACCAGATCTTGTTGTTAAACCAATCAGAGGTAACATCGAGACCAGAATAAGGAAAATTGATGAAGAGGAGTATGATGCAGTAGTGATCGCTCAAGCTGGTATTTCTAGACTAGGACTCGATGTATCATTCTCAGTACTATCAACTGATGAATTTTTTCCTTCATCGGGGCAGGGTGCTATAGGGATTGTTGCAAGGATAAATGATTCTGAAACTATTACAATGTTAAAAAAAATTGAGGATCAAAATTCTCGTTTAGAAGCAGAAGCTGAACGAGCACTTTCTAATTTTGTAGAATCGGGGTGTATGTTTCCTGTCGGCGCATACGCAAAATTAAACGGGAAAATTTTATCACTTAAGGTTATTGCTTATTCAGCCGATGGCAAAAAATCAATGGTTGTTAAAAAAACTGGTGACAAGAATGACCCAATAACTTTAGCCAAAATTGTGGGAAGAGAGCTAATCAAGCAGGGCGTAAATGATCTTGCATTAAATTGGAGAGAAAAGGTGAAAGAGTGGAATAAGAAATGAGTGGTAAAGTTTACCTTGTAGGCGCTGGCCCCGGAGATGCAAGACTAATCACTATCGGTGCAGTTGAACTTCTAAACAAAGCAGATGTTGTTCTATATGATAGATTAGTTAGCAAAAAAATTCTTTCAATGGTGCCAAAGAAAACTGAAAAAATATTTGTTGGTAGAAATGTTGGTGATGATTACAAGCATCAAGACCATACCAATGAATTGATGGTAAAGTACGCAAAAAAGAAAAAAAATGTTGTTAGACTAAAAGCTGGAGACCCAATTATTTTTGGCAGGGGAGGCGAAGAAGCTGAATATCTAAAGAGTCACAAGATAAAATATGAAATCATTCCGGGTATTTCATCTGGAATTGGTTCTGCCACTTACTCTGGAATTCCTCTAACACACAGAAAATATGCATCATCGGTTGTGTTTGTAACAGGACATGAAGATCCTGAAAAGAAAAAAGAATCAGTAAAATGGAAAAGACTGGCAAAATCTGTTGACACCATAGTAATTATGATGGGTCTTTCAAGAATTGGAATAATCTGCAAGGAATTAGCCAATGGTGGTTTGCCAAAAAGCACTCCTGTGGCTGTAATTCAAAATGGGACAACCGCAAAGCAGAGGGTGATCAAAGGCAGCATCTCCAATATTGCAAAGAAAGTTAATCAACACAAATTCAAACCACCATGTATAATTATAATTGGCAAAGTAGTGGATCTCTCAAAAAAATTAGGATGGAAATAATCATGATAGAAGGAAAAACAATTGCAATTACTCGTTCAATGGAAGACTCGGAGGAATTCATTGAATTAATGACAAAAGACGGAGCGCAACCGCTCTCTTTGCCTACGATAGAATTGGTAAGTAAGGGAGAAAAAATTGTTGAAGAGTTCTTAAACTTAATCCAAAAAAACGATCCGGATTTCACTGTTTTTATGAGTTCAAAAGCAGTCAAACTACTATTTGAATTGGCTAAAAAAATCTCAAAATTTGAACAACTTCTACTGGCTGTGGCAAACACTATAGTTATTTCAGTAGGTCCAAAAACAAAAGCAGCATTAGAGATTGAGGGTGTTAAAGTAGCATATATGCCAAAACGATATTCTTCTGTGGGCGTAGGTGAAGTTTTCACAAGACTAAATGCTGTAGGCAAAAAAGTAATAATTCCAAGAAGCAGCGCCTCAACACCTTTTCTAAAAAATCTTTTACAAAAAATTGGTCTTGAAGTCAGCGAAATTCATCTTTATGACGTTTGTGCATTTCGTGATACTGCTCAATGGAATAATTTTAGAGAACTTTTTTCCCAAACTAAGGTGGATGGAATTGTATTCACAAGCCCATCATCTGTTAGAGCATTTTTTGAAATAATGTCCAAAGATTATGATCTGGGAAATATTCTAAACAATTTAAAAAAAATCAAAGTTGTAGCAATCGGGCCTTTCACCGCTTATGAGCTGAAAAAGTTTGATGTTAAAAACATAATTGCACAAGTGTATACAGTTCATGGAGCTTTTGATGCAATCAAAAATATTTTTTCATTGGCCTAAGAGACCTGACAGTATCGGGATTTTTGAGATGATCACTCAATACTAATTACAAAATTATTACACCATTTCTATCACGAATGGATCAAATCTCCTGCATACACTCTTTGATATTTTTTCTTATTGTAAATTACAAGAGCTCCATCAGAATCAAGTTTTATTGCTCTTCCTTTAATCTTACCATCGGAAGTTGAGAGTACCACATTTTTTCCAATTGTTGAGGATTTTTTAGTCCAATTTTTGATAATGATTTTTCTTTTTCCTTTTTCAAGTAACTCAATAATTTTTTCTAGCTCATAAAGAAAATTTTTAACAAGCAAAATTGGATTAGAACACTTTGATTTCTCCATTAAGCTTATAACACCGTAAAAATTTTCAGTGTTTTTTAGTATTCTTTCTAATCGAATTTGATTGATTTGAAAATTTATACCAACGCCTAAAACCAGATTCTCAATTTTGTTTGATTCGACTGAGACATCTACAAGAATTCCAGCTACTTTTTTTCCTTTTATTGTAATATCATTTGGCCACTTTAATTTGGTTTTTTTCCCAACAGTTTTTTCAATTGCTCTTGTAAGAGCTAATGAAGCTGCAATTGGGAAAAGAGTTGTAATTGAAATATCAAAATTAGGTTGTAAAATAATTGATAACCAAATTCCTCCTTGTGGAGAAATCCATCCTCTTCCTAATCTTCCTCTCCCCCTTGTTTGCTTGTTTGAAATCACAACAGTTCCATTTTCTTTAGAGCTTGATGCAATTTTTATTGCAAAATTTTGTGTTGAATCAATAGTATCGAAATAATACACTTTTTTCCCAATCATTTTGGTTTTCAAACCATCAGTCAATTCCCATGGGAGGATTAGATTAGTTGTGTTAACTAATCGATACCCAAGCTTTTGTTTTGACTCAATTTGGTATCCCAAAGAACGAATTTTTTTAATATGCTCCCTGACTGCAACCCTACTAATCTTTAGAATGTCACTAATGTCCTGATCTGATAGATATTCTTTCTTATGAGATTTTAGAAAAGAAAGTACTTTGACTAGATCTATATTGTCAAATGAAGTATAAATCAATTATTTTGCTTAGATTTTTGAACAATTTAATTATACTAATTTACTATGTAAATCAATTAGTATGTCTTGATATCAATTCATCTAACATTTCTTAAGAAATTCAGGAGAATAACTAGATAAAAACCTCATATTGGAAAAGAATCAATAAAACCAAAATTCTAAATTAATCCTTCTGTGGAGAGAAAACATGGCAAGGTGGGCAGATTTTTTAATTTCTGAAGTTCGTTTTGGAAAAGACAATAAGATTGAAGAGATAAAACAACACACTGATGATGGGCAAGCAATAAGCGAGGGCACTATGGTTAAACGCGCAGAT
This sequence comes from Nitrososphaerota archaeon, assembly GCA_022564515.1. Classification (GTDB taxonomy): domain Archaea; phylum Thermoproteota; class Nitrososphaeria; order Nitrososphaerales; family Nitrosopumilaceae; genus DRGT01. The sequence goes on along the minus strand of JADFLH010000008.1, from coordinate 27,465 downwards.
ATTTTTCATAACATCGAAAATGGCAAAACCTACAAAACAATATTTCATAGTCTAAAAGGCTGGAAACTCGGAGATGATCTCAAAGCCTTCAAGGTTAGAGGGATTCATTACATTCGTGTTGACAAAAACAAAGTGGGCCAAGATTTTTTGGGACCAATACTTCAATTTTAGCATCTTTTTATGCGAAAATTAAAAACTGATTTGAATTTATGGAAAAACATGGAAAAGGACAGTCATACAGATAAAGAGATAAAAGAAATTTTTTCACTCAAAAACGTAGCTGTTATCGGAATGTCAAAACATCCTGAAAAAGCTGCTCATTATGTACCCAAGTACTTAGTTGAACAAGGATACAACATTATTCCAATTAATCCTACTACTACTGAAATTTTGGAAAGGAAATGCCATCATAGTATTACAGAAGTTGATCAACCAATAGACATTGTGGATGTGTTTAGGCCGTCAGATCAAGTTTTGCCTGTTGTAGAAGAGGCAATCAGAATGAAACCAAAAGTCATATGGCTTCAACAAGGAATTCATAACCTCGAAGCTGAGGAACTTGCAAGAAACAAAGGCATTAAAGTCGTTTTTAATAGATGCATGCTTGCAGAACATCAACGTCTTTTCTAAATCATGACATCATTTAGAGAATTTCACAAATCACTTTTAGATCTCGTAAAATCCTTTGAAGAAAAAAAAACTCAATTGAAACTAGAAAGTGATTTAGAATCAGACATTATCAAAATTTTTGGTGAAAACATTGATTCTTTGTCAAGAGCAAAAAATGGTTTAGAAGATGTTTCTGAACTTGCGTATGCTACCGCAGAACATCATCCGTACTGGAATCTTTTGTACTCCTGCTCACAGATTTCCAAAATAATTCTTGATAGATGGACCGGAGAACTTTCAAAAGAAGAATTAGAAGAAATAGAATGGTCAATCAAAGAATTACAACACACTTGTAATAAAATTAAAGAGCAAGTACAAAAAAATGATTAATTTCTGCAGGCAGAGATAAATAATCAAAACTAAAAATGTAATCATGCCGATCAAAATCGGTCTTATTGGTAAAACTAACACTGGCAAGACTACTTTTTTTAACTCTGCAACCCTATCATCAGCAGAGATTTCCACATATCCCTTTACTACCAAAAGCCCCGAGTCTGCAGTAGCAAACGCGATTACTCTTTGTGTACATCCAGAATTTAAGGTCCAAGACAATCCAAATAATTCAAAATGCATTGATGGTTGGCGGTACATTCCTATAGAATTGATAGATTTGCCGGGATTAATCAAGGATGCTTGGAAAGGCAAAGGTTTAGGCAATCAATTTCTTTCAGTTGCTGCACAATCTGATGTTTTGTTACATATTGTGGATATTTCTGGTGGAATTGATACAACTGGTAAAATTACCGAAGCTGGTACAGGCGACCCAATTTCAGATTTTGCAGATATAGAAGAAGAACTCATCATGTGGTATCATAAAATTTTTGAAGGTAACAGAGAAAAAATATCAAAATTAGTTCATTCAGGCTCAGATTTTGTTGAAGAGTTGACTAATCTTTTCAGGGGAATAGGCGTTATCAAAAGTCACATAAAAGAAACCCTGAAGGCAACTGAGCTTGAAGATAAAGAGCTTGATGATTTTAGAATAGAGGATGGCAAAAAATTTTCTACTATGCTAAGAAAAATTTCAAAGCCAACATTAATTGTTGCAAATAAAATAGATGTCGAAGGTGCAAGCAATAATTTTTCACGGTTACGTGAGCGTTTTAACGATATTATTACAGTTCCAGCTAGTGCAGATAGTGAACTTAGCTTAAGAAGAGCTGAGCAGAAAGGACTGATCAAATATTCTCCAGGTTCAGAACAATTTGAAATTATAAAATCTGAGGAATTAAATCAAAGACAGAAAGATGCTCTTGAGTTTATTAAAACAGACATCATGGGAGAATATATGAGAACTGGAGTACAGTTTGCAATTAACATAGCTGTGTTTAAACTTCTTAAGATGAATTCAATATACCCCGTTGCTAACGAAAAAAAATTATCCGATAAGAAGGGGCATATTCTTCCCGACTTGATTCTCTTAAAAGATGGTGCAACAGTGAAGGATCTTGCAAACGAAATTCATACTGATCTCATCAAAGGACTTCTCTATGCTAAAGATTTACGATATAATCTTAGATTGCCAACAACATATCAACTGAGAGATAGAGATGTTATCTCTCTAGTTACTGCTGCAAAAAAGAAATAATTGTTTATTTTTTGAATTTTTTTTCTTCTTTCAGCCAAATTGTTTTTTGAATCTCATCTTTTAGTTCTATTCCTTTCGCAGCAAGTTTGTCCCTTATGGCATCTGACTCTTCATACATTTTTTGTTCTCTGAACGTATTCCTCTGCTTAATGAGATTTTTTATGTGTGCTTTTTCCTCTTCAGAGACTTTTTTAATTTTTAATCCAAGAATATTCATCATTTCTTCAAATACAGGAATAATTTTTTGAGTATCTAATTTGGTTAAATATCCCTCATTTCCCAAACAAAATGTAACTAGTCTATAAAATACACTTAATGCCATATGCGTGTTCAAATTTTCTTCTAACGCCTTAGAAAATTCTTCTTTTAGTTGAGATAGTTTCTCATCAACCCCTTCCATTTCTGTTCCTTCCTTCTCAGTTTGAATCAGTTTGTGATATGCCAATCGAGCCTTGTTCCAATTGGTTTCATGTTCTTTGAGCAATCTCGCTGAATAATCAACCGGCTTTGAATAATGAGCCCCAATACAAAATAATCTGATTACATTTGGGCCCCAATTTTGTAACAAATTTTTTACCGTTATTGTATTCCCAAGTGATTTTGACATCTTTTCTCCATCAATTGTTACCATTCCAACGTGAACCCAAATCTGTGCAACGGGTTTTGATGTGTATGCTTCAGACTGTGCAATTTCATTTTCATGATGTGGAAATATCAAATCACGCCCTCCACCATGAATCTCAAAGTTTTCCCCAAGATACTTTAGACTCATTGCTGAACACTCTATGTGCCAGCCTGGTCTGCCCCTGCCCCAAGGGCTTTCCCAAGATGGATCATCCTGTGAAAACTTCCATAGTGCAAAATCAAGAGGATCCTTTTTTGTCTCGTCAACTTCCACACGCGCTCCTGAAATCAACTCATCTACTTTTTTCCTTGAAAGCTTGCCATACTCTGGAAATTTTAAAACAGAAAAGTATACCCCATTTTTAGAAGCATATGCAATTTTTTTATTAACTAAACTTTGAATCAAATCGAGTATATCTTGGATATGTTCAGTGGCCTTTGGATATTTTATGGCTCTTTTCACATTAAGTCCATCAAAACTATCGTAATACTCCTGAATGTATCGTGAACTAATAGCTGATGATCGTACGTTTTCTTTTTTTGCCCTATTGATGATTTTATCATCAACATCTGTAAAATTTACAATAATCTCCACCTTGGTTCCAATAGATTCTAAGTATCTTTGAATAACATCAAAAACAATAATCGTTCTTGCATGGCCAATATGTGATTCATCATAAACTGTCACTCCACAAATGTACATCCTAACTTTTGCTGAGATTTCTAACTGCTTCTCATTTCCACTTAAAGTATCAAAAATCATCATTTTTTTTCACCTATTCAAATGGTCTTGCAGGGGTTATTCTTTTGTGCTGGCTATTTTTGTATAATTTGTAGACTTTGTCAATAGAGGCTTTCTCAATTTGTGTAATTTTTTCAGTTTCTTCTACAGAAAATTTTTTGTGAAATAGACAATATAAGATTGAATCAATCTCTTCATATTTCATACCAATTTCTTCTTCTGCTAAATGGTTTAACCAAAGATGTGGGCTGCTCTTTTTTGATAAAATGGATTCTGGTACACCAAGATACTCACCCATTTTCTTTACTTGAGTCTTGTACAATGAAACTATTGGTAAAAGATCTGCACTTCCATCTCCAAATTTTGTAAAATAACCAATAAGGTATTCACTTTTATCACTTGAGCCAACCACAAGATAATTTTTCAGATTTGCATAATAATATAACAAATTCGCTCTAACTCTGGTTCTCATATTTCCTAGAGCTTTTTCACTTGGTTCAAGATATTTTGAGTATTGATTAATAATTGGGTAGATATCGATTAATTTGTAATCTAGTTTTAGCTTATCTACTAGCATTAGTGCATCTTCTGTTTCAGTTTTTGGAGAAATTCTTGAATCGGGCATTAGCAGTGCCATGTATTTTGTTTGAAAGACTTTATGACACAAATATGCTATGATAGCAGAATCAACTCCTCCGCTCAGACCAAAAATCAAACCTTTTGAATTATTTTTGGTAACTTGATTTTTAAGAAACTCTTCTATTGTTTTTTCAATTGACGTATAATCCTGATTAAGAATTTCATTAAGAATTTCTTGATTCATTAAAATACTTCACATTGGTTTTGTCATAAAAGTTGTGTTAAATTTCAACATAAATTCCGTCTTTTCTTTCTTCGACTTTGTAGGTTTGAAGTTTGACACCCTTGAGATAATCTAACAATTCACCTGTCTTTATATTATAATGCCAAAAATGTAAAGGGCATTCTATAACATCTCCTTCTAGTTTTCCAAAAGCAATCGATCCATCTTGGTGAACACAGAGTGCATCCAATGCATAATAGCCATCTTTATTAAAAATAGCAATCTTTTTACCTTCTACATTAAACTGGGCCCCTGAATCCTTTTGAATTCCTCCTTTTTCTGCAACTTTTTTCCAAGTCATAAATTTCAAAAGAAGGTTATGAATCAAGGTATTAAATTCTGCTATCGTAAATCCTCAAGAATTTTATAGTGACAAAAATTTTTCTGCCATGTTGAGCAAAGTAAAAAACCCAAAACTGGCAAAACAAGGAAAACTTTCATACGAATGGGCAAGAAGTCATATGCAAATTTTGGATAATACCATTAATAGATTAAAGAAATCACAACCCTTCAAGGGAATTACTCTTGGTTTTTGCCTTCACATAACTAAGGAAACCTCTGTTCTATTACTGGGTGCAAAAGAACTTGGTGCAAAAGTAACTGCTTGTTCTGGAAATCCATTGACTACTCAAGATGATATAGCCGCATTTTTGGCATCTCAAGGGATCCATACGTATGCATGGGTGGACCAAACAGCTAAAGAATATGATTGGTGTATAGAACAAGTTCTAAAACACAAACCCATCATCTTAACCGATGATGGGGCTGATATGAATGTCAAAGCTCATTTTGATAAGAATTTCAAAAAACTAAAAATTCTTGGCGCAACAGAAGAAACAACCGCAGGAGTAACCAGAATAAAGGCAATTGAAAAACAAGGAAAACTTCGTTACCCTGTTATTGTTGTCAATGACGCAATGACAAAACAGCTTTTTGATAATCGTTATGGCACTGGGCAAAGCACCATCGATGGTTTTCTCCGTGCAATGAATCTGTTATTTGCATCAAAAAGAGTGGTTGTTGCTGGATATGGTTGGGTTGGAAAAGGAGTAGCCGCAAGATGCAAAGGAATGGGTTCCAAGGTAATTGTTACCGAAGTTGATCCTGTTAAAGCACTTGAAGCTCATATGGATGCATTTGAAGTAATCCCAATGGTGCAGGCTGCTAAGATTGGTGACATTTTCATTACTTGTACTGGAATGAGGGACATTATACGAAAAGAACATCTTCTTTCCATGAAGGATGGAGCAGTTGTTGGAAATGTTGGTCACTTTGATGTTGAAGTTGATACCAAATTCTTACTCAATAATTCAAAATCAGTACGAGAGATTCGTCCCAACCTTGATGAATGTATTTTGAAAAATGGCAAGAGAATCTATCTTGTTTCAAAAGGAAGGGTTGCAAATCTAGTTGCTGCTGAGGGTCATCCCCCTGAAGTAATGGCACAATCATTCTCAAATCAGCTCTTATCCATCCTCCACATTCTAAAAAATCACAAAAAGATGGAAAATAAAGTCATGGGAGTTCCAAAGGCGATTGATAGACAAGTTGCATTTGATGCACTTGCCGCAATGGACGTAAAAATTGACAAGCTAACAAAAGAGCAAATTGATTATAAGAGTAGTTGGTAATTTTGTAGGAATAGCTTCTTAAGCTTTATCCCATGCAGTTTATGATATGAGACATAAGGCAATCATTACTAGTGCACTACCGTATTCAAACGGAGAAATTCATCTGGGTCATGTAGCATCTACATATCTTCCCGCAGATGTAACTACAAGATTCTTAAAACAAAAAGGTGTTGAGGCTTACTATATTTGCGCATCAGACGATTTTGGAACCCCGATACTCATACAATCCGAAAAAGAAGGAAAAAGCCCACAAGAGTATGTAGCGTACTGGAATAAACGAGATTTAGAAGATTTTTCTGCGTTTGACATCGACTTTGATTTCTTTTATAAAACAAGCTCCACAGAAAATATCGAATTTGCACAATACGTTTTCAAGAAACTTCAAGAAGCAGGTCACATTTACGAATCCGAAATAATTCAATTCTATTGTAATAATGATAAAAAATTTCTACCTGACAGATACGTAAAAGGTACATGTCCATATTGCAAAGCTGACGATCAATATTCAGATTTGTGCGAACAATGTGGAAGAGTCCTAGAAGAAATTAAAAATCCTAAATGCTCAATCTGTGGCCAAACACCAGTTAAGGAAAAATCTAAACATTATTTTTTCAAACTCAAAAATTTTTCAGTTCAACTTTACAACTGGCTTGAGAAAAATGAAAATCTACAAAAAGATGTAAAAAAATATGTTCAGAACTGGATAAAAAAAGGGCTTCTTGATTGGGATATTAGTCGTGACATTTCTTGGGGAGTTCCAATTCCATTAGAAGAGGCTAAAGGAAAGATGCTATATGGTTGGTTTGACAATCATCTGGCATACATCTCAACAGCTATCAAGTTTCTTAATGACAAAGGCATTAATGGAAAAGAATTTTGGAATTCTGCGGATATTTACCATTTTATTGGAAAGGATATTGTGTATCACCACTTTTTGTTTTTACCAGCAATGCGAATTGCCATGGATGAAGAGTACAAATTACCTGACTATATCCCAACTAGAGGTCATCTTACTCTGGAATCAAAAAAGATTTCAAAAAGTAGGAACTGGTACATTGGTTTGAAAGAGTTTTTAGAATACTATCCAGCTGATTATCTTCGATTTTATCTAGCGTCAATTAATCTGTACTCACAAGATGATATTAATTTTGATTGGGATGAGTTTGCTACAAAAATAAACTCTGAATTAATTGGAAACTTTGGAAATTTTGTGAATCGCACATTGGGATTTATCCAAAAAACATTTGATGGAAAAATTCCAAAACCAGATGAATTTGATGATATTGATAATAAATCAGAAAAAAAAATCAAAACATTGGCTGAAGATGTTGGGAAATTAATGGAACAAAACCATCTTGATAGAGCCTTAAAGAAAATCTTAGAGTTTTCAGCTCACTTTAACCAATATTTTCAACACAAAGAACCATGGAAGAAAGATTCTGGAACAAATACCACAGTCTACATTTCTGTTAATGCAGTTAGAAGCTTGGCCATTGCATTTTATCCATTAATGCCAAAATCCGCACAAAAAATTTGGTCACAGCTTGGATTGCGGGGAGATGTTTCAGAACAATCATGGGATTCGATTTCAGAAATCTCTCTTCAAGCAGATCATAAGATTGGAAGTCCATCCCCACTATTTGCAAAAATCGAAGAATCTGACATCAAAAAATACAGGCAGAAATTAGGATCTCAAGTCTAAATTGAAAAGACCAATTCCAAGAATTTCTACAAGAGGATATTATGATTTAACAAATGGGAAAACTCTCAAAACAAATCATTACTATCTTTATCCAAAAACATCGTTTGAGAAACTTTTTAGGAAAAAAGAAATCACCATAATGATACACGGTCTTCGAAACAACAAAGCTGGAGCTGCTACCAAGTTTTTAATTGCAAAAAGGAGACTAGGACAACTCGGTTACAAACATCCAGTAATTGGTTACAGCTATGATTCAAACACTAAAGGAGCCCATATCAGAAAACATGCATTAAGAGCACTTCGAGTAGGTGAGAAAATTGCACAAAAAAATGGCAAAAATCTATCTCATTTTATTATTGATTTAAAGAATCAAAGCCCACAAATAAAAATCAGATTGTTAGGACATTCACTTGGCTCAAATGTAATTATGAGCACAATACAACATCTAGCTAAAAAATCTAGAAATCAAAACATTATAGAAAGCGTTCATTTTTTTGGTGCGTCGATTCCCAACAGTTCGCCAAAAGCTGGTAAGCATGGTAAAGTTTTACAAAAAATAGTTCATTCTCATATTGTTAATTGTTACGCTCCTCTAGATGCGGTATTAAAAAATGCTCATGAAAAGGGTGAGGTGATCAATCCTCTTGGTTTGTTTGGTTCAAGCGGAAAAACAATTTCAAAATATTCTCAAAGAAAATTAAAGCCTAAAAACCACAGATTTGCAAGCTATGCAGCTGCTCTGAAAAACTTTCCCTGACACAACCAAACACCATCTCATTTACATTTGAGACGAATTGTTAACCAAAGTCAGAAAATGTAAATTAGCAAGTCTTAGTACCTGACTCTACGGGAATTTCAAAAAAGTCTGTCCGAGCTTGTCAACAATGTGGCCTTTTGTGGAGTGACTATGCTAGAATATCCAAATCTATACACTATCCATTTTGTGGCATGGTTTATCCACACCAGTAGATTGGTAATGTGATTAAAAGTTCCTAGATTGTATCTATTCAAAATGGAAAAGAATAAGGATCTTATGGATTACATGTTAATTTTATTCAGCAAAATAAAACTAAGTAGATTTAATTAAATCAACTTTTAATTGAATTCATGCGGGGTTTGATGATGGGAAGGTTTCAACCTTTTCATTTGGGTCATTTGGATTTGGTAAAACAAATTCTATCTGAATGTGATGAGGTCGTTATTGCTATTACTAGTTCCCAATTCAATTATCTTGAAAAAGATCCATTTACTGCAAGTGAAAGGATAGAAATGATTTACCAAGCTTTGAAAGAAGACGGAGTTAATTTATCCAGATGTTTCATAATTCCCATTGAAAATCAATTTAATATTGTAACATGGATATCATATCTAAAATCAACTCTTCCACAATTTGATAAAGTTTTCAGTGGAAATGAATATGTATCTATGTTGTTGGCAGATACAGGAATACAAGTAATCACACCAAAATTTTTAGATAGAGAACGATACAACTCAACACGCATTAGAAATTTGATGATCGAAGACCAGAACTGGCAAAGTTTTGTTCCCACCATAGTTGCAAATGTTATTGAAAAAATCAACGGAATTAACAGATTAAAAACAATTTCAAAAAGTGATACAAAACCCACAGAGTACTAAGATGAAAAGTCTACGAGCTTGTCCAATTTGTACAAAATGTGGTTCAAAAAAATTTGAACGAATCAAAAACAATGATGACAGGGTGAGATGCATGTCTTGTAATCATATTATGACCATCTAATTGTCAGTTTATTGGTAAGATACTCTCCTGTTGGTTTTTATTTGTAATAATTTGAGGCACATCCATGGCACAGATATGGAAAGATGAAGATGTTAATTTGGACTCAATCAAGAATGAAACAATAGCGGTCCTTGGTTATGGAATTCAGGGAAACGCCCAATCAAATAACATGAAGGATTCTGGCCTAAATGTAATCGTGGGTCTCAATGAAGGAGGGACTAGCTGGCCAAAAGCGCAAGCTGATGGCTTCAAAGTAATGTCAATAGCAGACGCTTGCAAGGCAGCAGATATTATTCACGTACTTATTCCTGATATGGTTCAATCTACAGTCTACAAAGAAGAAATTGAACCTAATCTTTCTGAGGGAAACGCTCTTTCATTCTCTCATGCAGCCTCAATTCACTGGAAGTGGATTGAAGCTCCTAACAATGTTGATATTATCATGATCGCACCAAAAGCTCCTGGTTCCAAAGTTAGAGAAACATATCAACAGGGATTTGGCACACCCTCAATTGTAGCAGTATACCAAGATTTCACAAAAAGAGCATGGGATAGAACACTGGGAATTGCAAAAGCAATTGGAAGCACCAAGGCAGGAGTAATTAAAACAACTTTTCAAGAAGAGGTAGAAACTGATTGGTTTGGTGAACAAGCAGACCTATGTGGCGGTTCTGCATCAATGGTTGTGAATGCATTTGAAATCCTTGTTGAAGCAGGTTATCAACCAGAAATTGCCTATTTTGAAGTATTGCATGAATTGAAGCTAATAGTAGATTTGATACAAAGATATGGAATTGGTGGAATGTATAGACGTGTTAGTGAAACCGCAAGATATGGTGGTCTTACTAAGGGCCCAGTAGTTATGAACAAAGAAACTAAAGAACGTATGAAAAAGATTCTAGACCAAGTTAAAGATGGAACCTTTAATGAAGAATGGACAAGTGAATATAAAAAAAATGGGAAAAATGCTTTTGATCGTTTCATGAATGAATTAGATGCACATCAAGTAGAACAAGTCGGAAAGAAAATGCGTCAAATGATATGGCCCGGTTCCACAGAATAATTTTTTCTAAATTTTTCTTAGTTTTGATACACCTTTGATTACATGTTCAATAACTGTAGGTAGTGGTGTCCCAGGACCAAATACTACATTAATGCCAGCTTTTACTAATCCGATTTTATCCTCTTCGGGAATTACACCTCCACCCATTACTAGAACATCGTTTATTCCTTTCTTTTTGAGAGCCTTTACAACTCTGGGAAAAAGTGTATTATGCGCTCCATTTAGCAAACTTAGGGCAATTGCATCAACATCTTCATCCTCTGCAATTTGCGCAACTCGGTCAGGAGTGGCAAATAATCCAGAATAGATGACCTCCATTCCAGCATCCCTAAAGGCTCTGCATAAAACTAGAGCTCCTCTGTCATGGCCATCCAAACCCAGCTTTGCAACTAAAATCCTGATTCTTCGGGATGCCATTTTTTGCTTCATGCCGATCAGATCCAATATTTCCTTTAAAGGCTTTATTTGATTTTTCTGCTTTTATGATTTTTGTAAATCTACATAAAGCCTAACTTGAGAACATGAACTGTGAAAACCGTTATCCCTCTTCATTATGAACTAAATTTTGAGCCAAATCTTAAAACATTCACATTCGATGGAACAGAAACAATCTATGTACAATGTTCAAAACCCACAAAAACCATAATCCTTGATGCAGCAGAATTAAAAATTACTGAATGCTATGTTACATCAAAAAATAATCATTTTAAAACAAAAACTAAACTTGATGAAAAAAAAGAAAAATTACAAATCAATCTTCCTGATAGAATTAAGGGCAAAGCGAAAATTCAGATTACTTTTTCAGGAATTTTAAATGACAAATTATTAGGATTTTACCGAAGTCAGTATAATTACAAAGGTAAAACAAAATATCTAGCCACTACTCAGTTTGAAGCAGCAGATGCCAGACGAGCATTTCCTTGTTGGGATGAACCCGAAGCAAAAGCTACCTTCTCAATTTCAATTTTAGCTGACAAAATTTTTTTGGCTATATCCAACATGCCAGTAATTTCTACAAAGAAATTCGGAAACAAGACTCTATTCAAGTTTGCAAAGACTCCAGTAATGTCTACTTACTTGATTTATCTTGGAGTTGGTGAATTTGAATTTCTTAAAAGCAAAATTGGGAAAATCCGTGTTAGTGTAGTTACCACAAAAGGGAACAAGTCAAAAGGAAAATATGCACTACAGTTAGGCAAAAAACTACTTCGTGCTTATGAAAATTATTTTGGAATAAAATATCCATTACCAAAACTTGATTTAATTGCAGTGCCTGATTTCGCAGCTGGGGCAATGGAAAATTGGGGTGCAATTACTTTTAGAGAAACAATCCTGCTTTATGACCCAAATACATCGTCAACTAGGACTAAACAATACATCGCTGAGGTTATTTCACATGAGATTGCTCATATGTGGTTTGGAAACCTAACTACAATGAAATGGTGGAATGATTTGTGGCTGAATGAAAGTTTTGCAACTTTTATGGCCACAAAATTTGTCGATAAATTCTATCCAGATTGGGATATGTGGGACCAATTCATTGAAGATTCAATGAATGGTGCAATGGCACTCGATTCTCTCAAATCATCACACCCTATTGATGTTAAGGTAAACTCTCCATCAGAAATTAGAGAAATCTTTGATGCAATTTCTTATGATAAGGGTGGCTGTGTTTTGCGAATGTTAGAAAATTATGTCAGTGAGAAAAATTTTCGGAATGGATTAAAACAATACCTTACTAAACACAAATACAAAAATGCTACCGGGCAAGATTTGTGGAATTCTATTGGCCGTGTTTCAAAGTTACCAGTAAATGCTATGGTTAACACATGGCTAAAACAAGTTGGTTTCCCAATAGTTCAAGTTGAAAAACAAAATTCAAAATTATTCTTAAAACAAAAAAGATACCTATTAGCGCCTACAAAATCTACACAAAAAGGACTTTGGCATATTCCTCTTTTAATTGAATCAAAAAATCATAGTGTTAAAAAATTGATGAAAACAAAAACCGATAAAATTATGCTGAAAAAAAATGATCAAAGTTATGTTGTAAACTCTAACAGAAATGGATTTTATCGAGTAAAATATGATGAAAGTACATTGCTTGATCTTCGGCGGTTGATTGATGAAAAATTAATTTCACATTTAGATAGATGGGCAATTCAAAATGATCTATACTCATTTTGCATTTCAGGTGATGAATCGATTCAGAATTATCTTGATTTTTCTGATGCCTATTTAGATGAAGATAACTATCTGGTCAGTCTAAACGTTGCTAGTAATCTTTACTCTTTATTTCTTCGAACCTTTGATGAAGAATTTTCTGAAGAAATTGCAGATTATGCAAAAAACTTTTTTGAGCACATTCTTCATCGCTTGGGTTGGGATGCAAAAAAAGATGAAAAACCAACTGATGCACTTTTACGAGCATTTACCATTTCTTCCTTAGGCAAACTTGATAGCGAAGAAATCACTGAGGAAGCGGAACGAAGATTTAAGAAATTTTTGAAAAAACCTGATTCTTTAAACCCCGATTTACAAGATCCGGTTTTTTCAATAATAGCATGGAACGGCGATTCAAAAACTCATAAAAAATTAACTTCTTTATTCAAAGTAGCTAAAACACAAGAGGAGAAATTGAGATTTCTTGGAGCATTATCTAGTTTTCAAGACGAGTCTTTGCTTTTGAAATCACTTAATTTTTCACTTACGCCTTTCATCCGTTCACAAAATATGCAATTACCAATAATGAAAGTCGCTTCAAATCCCTATGGAAAAAGAATTTTGTGGCCATGGTTGAAAAAGCATTGGAAAACACTCAACAATAAAGTTGGGTATGGCAATCCTTTGTTTAACAGAATTGTTGCAAGTATTGCTCAAGTGGCTGATAGCACAATGGAAAAAGAAATTCGACAATTTTTCAAGAAAAATCCAACACCTGGAACCGAGAGAACTCAAGAACAAACTCTGGAAAGGATTAAAATTAATTCAAAATTCTTAAAAACACTTCGACAAGAATTTAAAAATTAATACAAATTATTGGGAAAACTAAATAATGAAACAAAAAATTATTCTTGCTGTTTCGATTATTTTTATTGCTATAATTATAATGTTATTGCTAATCAATATCACAACATTAGATAAAGAAACTTTATCGAAAACATTTGTTGTAGACGCAGTTTATTATGAAAGCGAAGGAGTTGTTGAGATTTTATTTGAGGATAGAACTAACAAAACAACCAATGTAATTCTTGAAATTCTTGGTATGCCAAAATCTTTTCAAAAAACATTTTCCAAATCAAGTTTTATTGAAAGAGTGTCATTTTACTCAGAACCAAAGTATGGATGGGAGGTTCATCCTGTAACTTTTGTCGTAACTCATGAGGATTTTGGAAAAATTGGAATAAAAACTGAAATTCATTCAGTAAATGAATCTGCTCCCTCTGTCATTTACAGCATCCCTTGAGAAGAACAAGAATTTATTTTAGTGAAAAGAAGTATTTCATACTTGAGTCTTATTTTAGATTTAAAAAAAGGAAAACGGAGGGCTATAGCCAAAGCCATATCTATTATTGAAAATGATCAAAAACAGGCTCGAATTATTCTCAAAAAAATTTTCAAAAGTTCTGGTAGTGCTATGGTAATAGGTATAACTGGACCTGCAGGTGTAGGAAAGAGTTCTTTGATCAATAAAGCAGTTGGAGTTTTAAAGAAACTTGGAACAAACCCTGCTGTCCTTGCTATAGACCCAACAAGTCACCTAACTGGGGGGGCGCTTCTTGGAGACCGAGTCAGAATGATCGAATCTACTGATTCTGGAACCTACATTAGAAGTATTGCGTCAAGAGGTGCAACAGGGGCAATATCAAGATCAGTAAGAAACAGTGTCAGAATTTTAGAATATGCAGGTTTTAATCCAATAATTATAGAAAGTGTAGGAGCTGGACAAACTGAAATTGAGATTTCAAAAATTTCTGATATCACCGTTGTTGTTTTTAATCCTCAAACCGGAGATAGTATTCAAACAATAAAGGCTGGTCTTACTGAAATCGGTGATATTTACTTGGTAAACAAAAGTGATTTGGAAGGCGCATCTAGACTTTTTGATGCAGTTCGAGATTATATTGGCACTACAGAAAACAAGCCAATAATTTTGTTAACATCTACAAAGAATAATAAGGGGATAAACGAATTTGCAAAAAAATTAAAAGAATTGATGAAATCAAAGAAAAAAATAAAAAAAGAACAAGAGAAGAACCGTCTTGAATCAGAATTAAAGGATATTATTTTAAATTACATAAAAGAAAAAATTGATTTTATGTCAGACTCTGACAAGACTTTTTCAAGATATCTAAAAAAAGTTCATTCTAAGGAAATTGACCCAATGGAAGCAGCCGAAAAAATTTCAAAATCATTGGTAAAGTAATACACTATGACATCAAAACAAAAAACAATCAAAATAGAAGAAAAAAAGTTTGTAACTGATTCTAACATTTCAGTAAAGAGAGTTTATAAAAAAACCAAAAAATCAAACAAAGAAGAACCAGGAAATTTTCCTTACACTAGAGGAATCCATACTGGAATGTATCGTGAAAAATTTTGGACGATGCGTCAGTATTCTGGTTTTGGAGATGCAAGATTAACAAACAAACGTTTCAAGTTTATGCTTGAAAGAGGTCAGACTGGCCTTAGCATGGCTTTCGATTTGCCCACCCAAATTGGTTATGATCCAGATTCTCCACAATCTGAAGGCGAGGTTGGAAAAGTCGGTGTTTCAATAGCCTCGCTCAAGGACATGCAAACTGCCTTTGATGGGATTCCACTTGGCAAGGTTAGCACTTCAATGACAATTAATTCCACT
The DNA here is from genome assembly GCA_022564515.1 of Nitrososphaerota archaeon. GTDB lineage: Archaea > Thermoproteota > Nitrososphaeria > Nitrososphaerales > Nitrosopumilaceae > DRGT01. The sequence continues at coordinate 11,964 of JADFLH010000008.1, read as the reverse complement.
GCTTCTACTTTGCTAGCATATTACATCACAGTTGGTCAATCTCGTGGGGTTTCAAGTAAACAATTGAGGGGAACAACACAAAATGATATACTCAAAGAATACATTGCAAGAAATACCTACATCTATCCCCCACATCCCTCGATGCGATTAGTTGGTGATATGATTGCTTATTGTGCAGAAAAAGTACCACATTGGTACCCAATTTCAATTTCAGGATATCATATGAGAGAAGCAGGCGCAACAGCTACACAAGAAGCTGCATTTACAATTGCAAACGCAATTGAATATATTCAAACTTGTTTAGATAGAGGTCTAAAAATAGATGATTTTGCTCCAAGATTATCATTTTTCTTCTGTTGTACCATGGAATTTTTTGAAGAAGTAGCAAAGTTTAGGATTGTAAGAAAAGTCTATGCTAAAATTCTTAAGGAAAAATTCCATGCAAAAAATCAAAGATCATTACAATTAAAATTCCATACCCAAACAAGCGGAGAATCACTAACCGCACAACAACCTGATAATAACATAGTTCGAGTTGCTATACAATCTATGGCTGCAGTTTTAGGCGGTACACAATCCTTACACACAAACTCAAAGGATGAAGCATTGGCACTCCCAAGTCAGGAAGCTGCAAAAATAGCACTTAGGACTCAACAAATTGTAGCCCACGAAAGTGGAATAACAAAAACCGTCGATCCAATGGCCGGTTCTTATTATCTAGAATATTTGTGTGACGAAATTGAGGATGGTGTCTGGGAATATCTAAAGAAAATTGAAAAAATGGGCGGCTCGATTAAATCAATTGAAAAAGGATTCTTCCAATCAGAAATTAGACAAAATGCCTATCGACTTAAAAAAGAAATTGATAATGACCAGAGGATTATAGTTGGTGTAAACAAATTCCAAGAAAAGGCGGAATCACAACAAGATCTTTTGAGCATAGATGATAAAATCGAAATTCAGCAAAACAAAGCTATGAAGAAATTAAAACAATCACGAGACAATAAAAAAGTTGAAAGTGCTCTTTCAGCCATGAAAAATGCTGCTGAATCAGACAGGAATGTGATGCCATTCATTCTTGATTCTGTCAAGGCATATGCCAGCACAGGAGAAATTAGTAACACCTTCAGGGAAGTCTTTGGTGAGTACAGACCTAAAGAGGTATTCTAAATGAAGATTGATCATATTGCCATTGCAGTAAATGATGTTAAATCTGCTGTAAAACAATATCAGGAAGCCTTAGGTATTACAAATGTTGAATTTGAAACCGTTGAAACAGAAGGCGTTAATGTTGGAATCTTGCATTTGGAAAATGTACGAATTGAATTAATGGAACCCACAAATGAAAACAGTCCAATCAAAAAATTTCTTGAAAAAAGAGGAGAAGGTCTTCATCACATAGCATTAGAAACCAACAACATAGAAAAGGAAGTTACAAGAATGGAGGGATGTGGAATACAATTTCTTGGAAAGATTAGACCCGGTTCAGCTGGGACTAAAGTAACATTTATTCACCCAAAATCATTACATGGTGTTTTAGCAGAGCTTTGCTCTCATCCCAAATAATTTTGCTATTCCATCATCTTTAGAGTATCAGTTGCTGTAATGATTCCATAAATTTTTGATTTTTTCGAAACTAAAATACACTTTGAAAATCGTATTAATGGAACCAAAATGTTAGCCGGGGTATTATAGTCAACAATTGGTGGAACAGATTCCATCACATCTTCTAATTTTACATTTTTCAATTCAGCTTCTCCCACATCAGAAAGATATTTGACTATGCTATCCTCTGTCACGATTCCGACAGGTTTATTTCTGTTAAAAACTGGAATTTGACTGATTGAAAGTTTTCTCATTTTCTTTATTGCGTCATTCAAAGTGTTTGAGGGTTTAAGCCTCACAACATCTTTACTGCAAAAATCTCCAGCTTTGTGTGATGCGGTTATTCCCTCCAGATTTGTTAAACTATCAAAAATTTTTTTAGCAGTTTCGTAGCTTGGCTGGCTTCTGCCAGATTCAATTTGGTTTATCATAGAGGTGCTGACCCCCGTCAAACTGGCAAGTTTCTTCTGAGTTATACCTAACTTAATTCTCAATTGTTTTATAGAATCTATTCTTGGAAACAATTAGAATAGTTGGTTATCGTTTCTTTGATTTCTTTTTTGCCTTTTTCTTAGGTATTTTAGTAGTTTTTTGAGCCTCATCATGTACTGCCTGGGCTGCAGCAATAATGGCGATTGGAATTCTGTGAGGGGAGGCACTCACATAATTTACGCCAGATTTATGGCAGAATCTGATCGAGCTTGGGTCTCCTCCATGTTCTCCACAAACCCCTATCTCTAACTTTGGTTTGATTTTTCGACCATTCGCGATTCCAATTTTCATAAGGTTGCCAACGCCATTAACATCAATTGATTGGAAGGGGTTTTTTTCAAGAAGTTCTTTTTCTAAATATTCTGGAAGGAATTTTCCTTCCGCATCTTCTCTACTAAAACTAAACGTTGCTTGAGTCAAATCATTGGTACCAAAACTAAAGAATTCTGCAGTTTTTGCTAGTTCATCTGAGGTAAGACAAGCTCTGACTACCTCAATCATCGTTCCAAAACTAATCTTTAGTTTTTGTTCGTATTTTTGCTCCATTTCTGATTTAATTTCATCAAAAATTCTTTTAATGTAATTTAATTCTGCAACACTGCTTACTTGTGGAATCATGATTTGAGGACGAGCATCAACTTTTTGCTTTGCAAGCTCTGCTGCTGCTTCAAAGACAGCTCTGATTTGCATTGTATAAATTTCAGGAAAAGTTATACCCAATCTCACACCTCTATGACCCATCATTGGGTTAATTTCAGCAAGATCTTTTGCTCTACTCAACAGTGTTTTACTTTCTTCTAAATCAGCCGTTAAATTTTGCTGTTCTAATCTATGAATTTTATTTGTGAGCTCCTCAGGATTTGGCAGAAATTCATGTAATGGCGGATCAAGTAATCTGATTGTTACAGTATATCCTTCCATAGCTTTTAAAATTTGAATAAAGTCACTTTTTTGTAACTGTCCTAATTTTTCTAAAACTAATTTTCTCTCTTCAATAGTTTTTGACATAATCATTTTAATGAATAATCCAATTCTATCCCTTGCATTGAACATTCGTTCCGTCCTGCAGAGACCAATCCCCTGAGCTCCATATTTTCTTGCTAGGATTGCAGCATCCGGCGTATCAGCATTGGCTCTGACTCCGATTTTTTTAGTTTGTTGTGCCCAACTTAATATGGTCTTAAAATCATCAGTAATTTTAGGCTCAATAGTTGGAAGCTCGCCTAGAAATACTGTTCCACTGCTTCCATCAATTGTAATCAAGTCCCCCTCATTGATGGTTTTACCGTTTGCAAAACAATTCCTGTTTTCATAATCGATCTTTAAATCAGAGCATCCAACAATACACGGCTTTCCCATTCCTCTTGCAACTACTGCAGCATGAGATGTTTTCCCACCTCTGCTAGTAAGAATTCCCACAGATGCAAAAAATGCGGGAACATCTTCTGGTTTTGTTTCCTCTCTTACTAAAACAACTTTCTCTCCATTTTCTCCCATAGCTGTTGCTTTTTTAACATCAAATACTGCTACCCCACTTGCAGCACCCGGCGAAGCTGCAATTCCTCTGGTAACTTGAATGTATCCTTTAATTTTGTTTTGATCAATAGTTTTGTGAAGAAGCTGTTCAAGCTGTTCTGCCTCTAATCGATTAAGGGCCTGCTCTTTTTTGATTAATTTCTCTTTAACCATATCGACTGAGGTCTTAATCATTCCAGCAGCATTCATTTTGGCGTTTCGAGTTTGCAGTAGATAGAACTTTCCTTGTTCTATTGTGAATTCGATATCTTGAGGTTCTTTGTAGTGTTTTTCAAGCTTGTTACAAGTATCCACAAGTTGTTTGTATGATTGTGGAAGCTCATCCTTCATACCATCTACCGGTTTAGGAGTTCTTACTCCTGCAACAACGTCTTCTCCTTGTGCATTGACTAAGTATTCTCCAAAAATATGGTTTGTACCATCACCAGGATTTCTTGTAAATACAACTCCTGTAGCACTATCACTTCCCATGTTGCCAAATGTCATTGAAACGACGCTTATTGCTGTACCATCTGCAATGTCTTTAGTAATATTATTTTTTTCACGATAGATAACTGCTCGCTCTCCCATCCAACTTTCAAAAACTGCTTTTATTGCAAGCTCTAATTGTTCAAATGGATCATCTGGAAATGGTTTTCCTGTATGATTTTCACAAATCTTTTTGTATTCAGAGACAACATAACGAAGAGATTTTTCATTTAATGCACTATCGGCCTGTACTACTTGGTTTTTCTTTGCATTTTCTAAAACATCATTAAATTTTTTATCATCAATTCTAAAGACGACCTTGCCAAATAGTTGAATGAATCTTCTATAGGAATCAAATGCAAAACGAGGATTGTTGCTTTTTTTGGTTAACCCCTCTACAGTATGATCATTTATGCCAAGATTCAAAATCGTATCCATCATGCCTGGCATAGATATTGCTGATCCTGATCTAACAGAAACTAGTAATGGGTTTTCTTTATAATTCCATTTTTTGTTAGTTCTTTTTTCAATTTTTGCAATGTTCTTTTTTACTTGTGCTAAAAAGCTTTTTGGTAATTTTTTGTGATTCTGATAATATTGCTTACAAACCTCTGTTGTAATAACGAATCCTGGAGGAACTGGAAGTTTTAACCTCGTCATTTCGCAAAGCCCCGCACCCTTCCCTCCTAGAAGTTTTCTATTCTTCCCATCTCCTTCATCAAAAAAATAAATCTGTTTCATTTCGATTTCCTAGGTATTCAAATAAAAAATAGGTTGTTTTAAAGCATTGCCTTTGCAAACTCGTCAATGATTCTATCCCAATTTTTTGCCTTGATAATTCCACTGGCAACCAGAATTCCTTTTGACCCAAATTGAATTGCCTTCTCAACATCGGTCCCAGAAACAATTCCAGCACCACAAAGTAATTTTGTTTTTCTCCTAGGGTTTTTTACTGCTTTTACTGCGTTAGTAATTAGATCAGGTCTTTCCTTTGACACGGCACGTCCAGAGCCTATAAGCTCAGGAGGTTCAATAGCAATATAATCCGGATTTAATTTTGCATATTTTTTTGCTTCTGCAACATTTTTGACACATACCACCGAAATCATTTTTAATTCTTTTAATTTTGAAACTAACGCAGAAATTTCTTTGCTTGAAATTCTGTGTTCGCTGTGATTAATTAAAGAACCATCAACCTTGGATTTTTTTACAAGTTCTGGAATCATAAAACCAGTAGTACTTCCAATCTTTGCATTATCTAGATGCTGCGCCAAAATTAGGATTTTGCTATTGGAGATCTGGCCTAAAAGATGCTGTGGTGGCGCGACAGCAATTTTCAGTTTGTGTTTTTTTGCAATTTTTTCGGCAATCTTGACAAATTTGGTAATTTTTGAACCTGCGATTTCTTCGTAATTTTTACAATTTATGATAAACAAGATGTTTTCCTTCAATGAAAAATCTAAATCTGTTATTTATTATTTGATCGATAAAATTAGAAATTTGTCTACTCGTTAAGATTACTTGCTTTACTGTACCTAAATTTCATGGCTAAAACAGTCATTGTTAGACCAATTGCTCCAACATTCACTCCTATAATGAAAACATCGTCTTTTTCAAATCCATACCAGATCCACAAAAATGCACCAATTGCCACCAATATTACCAAGTATTTTGAAATATCATCAAGCTTCTTTGTTCTGTATCCTTTAACAATCTGGGGAATCCATCCTGAAAGAATCAAAACACCTGCAGTAATTGCCAATATAGAAATTGAAATTTCATCCAAAGCCAAAATTTTCACTTAATTCCAGAAAAATTGATCCAAACCCGTTTGTTTTGGTTTTCCAAGAATTGTATCAAAATCAATTCCCATGGATGATGTTAATTGATCTAGAGTAGCTTCCATGAACTCCATGTATTTTTTAGAATCAATCTCTTCTTTTCTAGCCATTTCAACGGGTTTTACACCCGGTTTATTTAAAATCTTGACATACGATATAATGTCACCTTTTTTGATTTCTCTAATTGATTCTAAAAGTTTAGCTGCCCGAATGTGTTGTGGAACAGTTTTGACATATTCAGAAGGTGCTTTGCTAATCATTACATTAAACGCTAAATCTGAAAGTGGAATTTCTTTTGATTCTACTTTTTTTACCCATTCTACAATTTTTTCGCTGATTTGTTTTTTAGCTCGTTCAAATTCTTCTGCATTTTGTACTTTTGATAAAATATCTAATAATTCATAAAACAAAGTTCTGATAAATGGTGGAGTGTGTGATTTCTTTCCTGTTAGACCTTTGACAACCACTTTACCAGATTTTGTGACCCCTAGATAGTTTTTCTTCCTGGTACTTAGAACTACATATCGATATTCTTTATCTACCTCTAAATCAACACTGAAATCTTTCTTTGTCTCATCAATCACCTTTTGAATTTGCTCAGGAGATGAATTTTTGATAAATAGCGAGTCAGTGTCTCCATAAAGAACTTCAATTCCCACTCGTTCGCATTTTTTGATAGTCTCTGAAATCATGTGTCTGCCAATAGCCGTTGTGGCATCAGCCGCTGGTAGAAAATAAAGTGGAAATATTTCGGCACCCATAACGCCATAACTTGCATTGAGAATTACCTTCAATGCTTGACTTACAACTGTATATTGCTGCCTTTGTTCCTCTGTTAATGTTTCGCTTTTTGAGAGACTTTTGTAGTAATTTACTCTCAGGTCTCGAAGTGAACCAATCAACAATGATGTTATGCCATTTCTCTTAGAACAAACCCAATGATTTGTTTGCGGGATTGTGTTTTTCTTACATTCATCATGTGGGCATCTTACAGTTTCATATGAAATATTTCGAACTTTGATAATACTTGGATACAGACTTGCAAAGTCCATGACTGTTACGTTAAAGTGAATTCCCTCAACAGGATCCACCACTAATCCACCACGATATTTTTTATCTTTAATTATCGCATCTGTTACAACTCCTGCCGATTTTTTTTCAAGCTCATCTCTTTTTGGAATTAATGCACCACGTTGTCTGTGTTCATAATAAAGTAGGCTTCTAATCCATTGTGAAACACCAATTCTAGCAATATCATCAATTGGCATTCTTGCAATTCTCGCAATTACTACAAGCAGATTCATCAAAACATCATTGTTAAAGCTTGTAAGTTTGTATGCAAGATTTGCATCATTAAAACAATAATTTGCTGTCTGGTAGAGGTTTAGCTGGTCAAGTTCTATGCCATAATCTATTTTTTCTTCATTAAGAAGTGCCTTTGATACACTGTTTAATGAAAAATTAGTGTATTTATGACTAAACGCATAGATTTGAAAACTACGATTGGATAAAGTTCTGTAAAGGTCAAGATGCACCCCCTCTTTTAGAGTCGCAGAGTCTCTCATCATGTATAATGGATTATCCTGTTTTTTGATGCCGAATCGTTCTGCACGATTGTAAAGATAAGGCATATCAAACTCATCACCATTATATGTGATCACAAATGGATAGCTAGAAATTAATTTGAAGGCATCAAAAATCATTTCTTTTTCTTTATCCTCATCATAAAATACGACCTTGACCTCAGAACCAAGTTCGTTTGTTCCTTCTTCCACTCCAATCCTTTTAAGCACAAAAACCTGTTTGAGGCCATCAGAAGCATTAAATCCAATCGCAGTTACTTTTTTTTCTGCAATTTTAGGATCTGGAATTCTTCCAACCATTGATTCAACTTCGATGTCAAAACTCAGTCGTTTGAATTTTGGAATTGGTTGATTGAGAAGGTTAGCCCATTCTGTAACATATTCTTGAAATTGTTTTGGATCAACCATCTTTTCATTTGAAATTTTATCCCAGAGAAGACTTTTTAATGCAAGACGAACCTCATCAGAAATTTCTAAATCGTGTGGTATGACTTTCCCATCTTCAATTTTATAATATTTTCCAACAATTAACGATTTATCATAAAGATAATTTTCATAATATTTTATGTCAGATTCCCATGTATCAATTATGTTTCTAATACTTTTTTCAGTTGATGTGCCCCCAATAGCCAATGGATCTTCAACAATAATTTTGGAAACGTTAATCTCTTGATCATTTAGCAGATCTTGTCGCTTTACTGATACAATTTCTATTATATCTGTTCTTTCATTAAGAAATTCTAGTTCTTCTGGATTTAGTTTTGAATAACAATAAGGTTTGTGATTTGTATTATCCGTCCATAATTTGATTTCTTGTGATTTTGGTTCATAGAATTTTAGCACAGCTGCTTTTTTTTGATTGTTATATGTTGCAGAAACAAGTAACGATGGTGGCATTGATTTTATTTGTTCATTTTTTGCAGTTTGTACTTGCATATGATCACTTTGGGGTTTGTTCGTAGTTTTTAACTAATGTTTTTGCCCACCGCTGTATCTTTGTTTTATCTAGTTGGATTACCTCAATGCCAGCTTCTTTAATTAAATCAAAGTTGGTTTCCGGATAAGAATTAAGACAGATGATTTTTTTTATGCCAATCGTGATTGTCATTTTTGTACATTCTAAACACGGAACAAAAGTAGTGTATAATATGGCTCCTTCGACCCCTGTCTCAATTCCTAAAATGGCACAGTGCATTATTGCATTAGCTTCCGCATGATTGCAAAGGCAACGGTCCAAGGCCTCGCCTGATTCAATTTTTCCTTCCATCCTCAACTGGCACCTTTTGCATCCGCCCTCATAGCAGTTTTTTATGCCTGGTGGGGTACCATTATAGCCAGTTGCGATCTGTCTATGATTTCTAACAATTACTGCCCCAACTTGTTTTGTCATACAGTTTGAGCGAAGTTTTGCTAGTTCTGCCTGTAACATGAAATATTCATCCCAATTGGGTCTTTCAAAGGAACTACTCACAACAAAGAGCTTGATACCTGCAATATATGATTAGTCTTGCTTCATAATTCGGCAGGCAGTATTCGTCATGTTTTGAGGAAAATCAGAGAGAACCCGTTGATATAATCATCAGCACAAGTACTAGAATTTTTAAATTATAAAACACTTTAAAAAATAAATGTCCAATTTGACCATTTACTTAGATTCAGATTTCGTTTTTGTTCATTTAATTTTCATTTGATATGAACTGTTAATCGACAGTTTTAATGAAATGTTAATGGATTGTTTGAAATTACTGCTTATTTTGTTCACCAAGACCGTTGAATTTTTTCAATTTTCTCAAGTTCTTTGGAGTTGATAGAAATTTCTGAGGATTTTACATTTGATTCGAGCTGTTCTACAGACTTTGCTCCAGGTATGCAAGTCGATACTTCTTCTCTACTAAGAACATATGCCAATGCGACTTGATTCATAGTTCTTGACTTGTTTGAGAAAAATTGAAACTGTTGACTTCTTTCCACCTTTATTTTTATTTCTTCTATACTATACCTACTCCTCACATCAGTTTTTGGAAATGAGGTGTTTTTATTGTATTTGCCTGTGAGAAATCCTTGAGAGAGAGGTTCGGCGATAATTATGCCCACCCCATTTTTCTTCGCTAATGGCAATAATTCAATAATCGGTTCAAAGTCTAATAATGAAAAATAAAGCTGAATTGAATCAACTATTCCTCTATTGATTAGTTCTATACCTTTCTGATATTCCATACCTACAGAAACTCCACAGTATAACGCCTTGCCTTCTGATTTTATTTTTCCAAATGCTTTTTCAAGGTTAACAAAGTCTGATTCTGACTGTGGAGCTGCATGAGCTTGATAAAGATCAACATAGTCAGTTTGAAGTCTCTTCAAACTACGATCAATTGCAGCTATTAGGTGATGATAAGATAGATCTATCTCAAAAGGACTTGGTTTATTGTATGAGGGAACTCCTGCCCCTTTTGTGAATATGTAAACTTCTGTTCTTCTTTCAGACAGAATCTTTCCTAATCGCCTCTCACTATTTCCTAATGAATAAGAATCCGCAGTATCGAAGGCATTAATCCCTAACTCTAAAGCTTTGTTAATTATTTTTTTAGCAGTTTGTTCATTTACATCCCCATACGTTATTGAAATGTTATTGATGGTAGTTAATCCACCGAGTTGCCAGCATCCTAGCCCTATCTCAGATACAGATAGGTTTGTTTTACCTAATTTTCTTTGCTTTAACACAATTACAGATTTTTCTAATCTTCTATCTAATTGTTTTTAAGATAAAATTATTGTATTGATATCCGGATTCCATTGTTTGGGAATTAAAGTTAACATTTGATACGAACTGTTAACGAGAATTTTGTTCAGATGAATGTGCAGACTTATACTACGATCTTCACAAATCCTAGAATTTATTGATTCGAATTAAACTATGCTATGGGTTTTCTGAATTTTTTCTTTATAACCTATGAAAAGGTAGAAAAGGTGGCAACCATGAGTGAAACTTGGAGAGAAAGATTAAGTCGACGACGACTTGAAATTGGAATCGAGGGTCCTGAATATGACTACATTCAAAAATACATTGAATTCTATTGCTCTGAGGCTGATCGAAGATGCAAAGAAATCGACATGAACAAAACTGTAGATGAAGTCATTAACTCTATGAAAGATGAAAAGTTTGATATGTTTACAAAAGGAGTTATTGATTCCATACACAAAAAGCGTGATTATGATCCTCATGACGAAGATAAGAAAGAGATTGCTCCATTAACTTCCTAATAATATTCCTGAGACAGAAAGAAGATATTCATTCAATTTCGCTAAATCACTTTGAGGATTTTAATTAAATACAATTATACCAATTTACGCCTGTAGGGCTCTCCGATTATTTTATGTTCTTGAATTAATTCATAGAAGCTACTGCACGAGTTATGTCAGTTTTACTAAGAATTCCACAAAGAGTTCCATCTCTTTCCACAACCCCCGTACCATCAATATGATTTTCTAGAAAAGTTTTACAAGCAATTTTTAGATCCTCATTTCTTTTGACAGTGATGAGTCCCTTTTTCATTATTTCGCTCACCTTTACCCTCTTATTAAAAATGAGTCCAGAGGCAGGACCTAGTGATTTTTTCATAGTTTGCTCTTCTTGTCTTCCTTCGTTATTTTCAGAGGGAGCATGCTTCAAATAACTAAAAGGTCTCAAAAAATCTCCTAAGGTAACTATTCCCTTTGTTGATCCGTCTAAATTTTTAACTATAATTCTTGAAATATTGTTTTCAACCAATTTCTCAAGAACGTTGAAGGTGTTTTCATCTTCACTTACCCAAATGTACCTTGCAGTTTTGTAATCGTCTACCTTTCTGTGTCCTGGGGGAAGATGAGAGGCATAATAGCTGACAAGGTCAGTTTTTGTGAATATTCCGTCAACATGATCCTCAGAACCTACTGCCAAAGAGCTTATTCTTTTGTCCAGCATCATAGCTGCACATTTTGGTATTGAAGTGGCCTCATCCACGTATACTATATTGTGCATGATTTTTGTGAGCGAGATATCAAGAATGCCTTCTTCGTTTTTGTTTTTAAAAAGATAAAAGGCCCAATCCTTTGTTGAGACAATTCCAATATGTTTTCCCTGATCCTCAATTATCAGTCGACTTATTTTTGTGGTAGCAAGTTTACTTGCAAAGTCAGAAAGTTTGGACTCTTTGTTGATGACTTGGGGCGAATTTGTGACATCCTTGGCATATTTGGGTATGAAGGAGGAAGGGTTTCTATTTTGCATTAATCTCTTGTATAAGATATTTCTTATCTTTATTATGAATTAAACAAAAAAGTTATGGACTTGTTGGTATCTGAATGAATGGAGTTCCACCTGACCCCACTACTAGTGGCAGTTTACCGTCCCATGCCTGTGTTTTCAACCATTCCAAATAGTTTGGATTTTGTGCTAGTGC
>JADFLH010000076.1 GCA_022564515.1 Nitrososphaerota archaeon | reverse complement strand
GTTATAGGATTTCATCATTTTAGTTTGGTAGTCTAAAACTCGAGTCTTTTAAGACCCGCATCATTATTGGTTTTATTTTAGACCAATTACAAACTTAACAGTTCGTATCAAATGTAAATTTGGCAGTTTTATTAAATAGCTAATTGAAAAGTTATAATTTACAAGTTGTTTTTGGGCTAAATTTGCGGTTTTAATCTTTGATTATTACCGGTAGATCTCCAGTATAATGCCATGGCCCATACGGGGAAAATTTCACAACAATGAATCTACGCTTATGGCGTTCCATACAGAATTTTCCCGATTTCAGCTACCTTGAGTTTTTTAGCTTTTCTGTTCTGCTCAATGTTTTCAAGAGCTTTGCTTATCCTTTCAGTTTGATCCATGTATTCAAGACAAGATTAAGCTATAAAGGCGTTATCGAAAAGGACAATGAACGAAGCTGGAAAAACAAGAAACAAAATACTAAATAAATTATCCTAACTAATTGAACTCGTCATGATTCGATTGTTTAGTAGATCAAAAGTCGTTTTTCCCTGCCAAAAACCCTTGATCCCATATTGAGTAGAACTTACATCTACTCGTATCTGTTCCAACAAAACTGAGAGATTTATCAAAAATTTTGCAATTTGTTTAAGGTTGGCCATCTTGGTTGGCCTGTCAATCATTTGTGTTATGTAAATGGAATTTATGTCCTCTGCAACTGCTGAAAGAGAATTAACAAAATCTGATGTAACCATAAGGAAATTTGGTTTCCTACCAGCCAGACCACTACCTCCAACTTCCAATTTTCTTTTGATTACGTTTTTGGTGTAGTCTTTAATCTCCTTTCTGATCCATGAATCTGCTGTCAAATCCCCAGAGATTTGAGTAAATCTAGCAAGTATCTCAGCATCAAGATCAGGAAACATCTGTGTCTGCATACTACTTTTCAAAAACATAATTTCTTGATAACCAAGCATAACCCACCGTTTCTTCCTGCAATGGAGACGCTCTTTCTCTGACTTGGTATTATTACAATCTATGTTGGGCTTGCTGTTAGCCTGTCTTTCCATTTCTAATATGACTAAACGAGGTATGAGAACACTAACATCTTTTAGTATGTCTTCGCCAAATACCAATGCCAACGACGAAAAGGTGTGGTTTAAAATCGAGTTTGTATCTGGTACTAGTGTTCTATCTTTTGTTATTTTTTGAAACCATTTTTGAAAATCACTACTAAGAGTTCTTTTTCTAGTCGGTTCAGTAGCAAAAGGTTTTTGACTTTCAGAATAAGTATAAACAAGGTCTAAAAGACCTGTCATTCTTAGAGAATCTATTACATTACGTCCATCTTCGTCCTTGGCTTCTATGGTAATTTTATATTCATTTGGGCTTGAAAAATTAAATGTACAAAGAACATCATCGTTGGCATTATAAGCTTTGATGGATGGTATGTTGCCATCTCTGTTATAGATTGCACTGAAAATATCTTTGAAACTAATAATCCCGTCAGATAAGGTCCAACTTTTGTCACTTTCACTCAAGATGTTCCATGTTTGGTAAGAATAGTCTTTATTGATTCCGCTTATTTGGTATAATTCGTGTAAAAAATTATGGAAAACAAGACCGAAAAGAACAGTGAGATGAAGCCAGTGGAAATTATTCTTTTAATTCTTGAATGAACTTGTCTGCATTGATGATTAACTCTTCTACTACCTCAGTTTTGTCAATATCATAAGTTCCTATGACCTTTACGTAATCATTAACTCTCTGTCTGATATCCGGAATGGTAGAATGTGTATTTCTATGCTCTAGATGTTGTGCCAAAAACATTAGTGTTTGTACATCTAATTTTTTGTCACTGTTTCTGAGCATGTATAATCGATTGTCTAATTCATTTCTCAGACGCTGAAATACTTCTATTAGATCGTCTCTGTTAAATGACACAATATCATGAATCTGTGACTGTTACTTAACCATTCCAGAACCAAAACTAATTGTGCTTACAAGTGTTGCAATAATCAAGCCCAGAGTTACGTATGCGATTGTTTTCCTAAATATTTCAGATTTTGCGTCTTCAACCGAGGTAATCTTAGGAGCCAGCAGTTTGTTTCCCCTGATTATCGTAGGAATATTATTTTTTGAAACAATGTTCACAGCTATAATCTCTACGCTATCCTCATTGTTTGGAAACGCAATTTCTCCCTCAAGTGTTTCACTTTTGTTTGATTTTATTTCAGGTATTGCTATTCTTTGTATTCACTATTAGGATTTATCAGATTTTATACTAAATCTTCATCAGGATCTGTTTTGTTTATTTCTTCTAGATTCATAAGATCTCTGTTGTAATAATGAATTTGAAATATTTTTTTGTTATCTGCACCTGTTGTTTCAACTAATTTTATCAGAGAACCTTTTCTAAAAATAAATGACATTTTTTCATTTTTATAGTCCTGAAATTCAATTCCTGCACCACGTCTTATTGACAAAAATTTGTAATTACCTGAATATTCACTTTCTCTAGGATCATTTGGAATCAATACCCAACTATCAGGAGATTTAACGGGTGGGTGATCAAACGGATATTGTCCATCAAAACCCATAATTTCTAGAATTAATGACAGTTTTATGAGTTTTTATAAAATTCAGGTTCTTTCAACTACAGCATTCAAGAAATTCGCTAATTTTTCTTGATTATTCCTCCAATTCTTTAATTCTTGATAGTATTTTTCAACACCTTTTTTGAAGTCTCGATAATATTCACTTAATCTAATGTTGATGTGACCATTCAGATACTCAATTCCTATTACTTGTTCATTTGGACTCTCTGATCTAAAAATTCCATAGGATGGTCTTGGAGAAAATTCATGAACCAATTTACTTCTAACAATTTCGTGTACACTAATACCTTTTTCAATTAGCGAATTATTCAAACTAACATATTTTTCTCCTAAATATGGAAGAAAAGCTTCATAGTTTTTTCTTGATTGGTTTTTTTCTTTTAATTTGCCAGTTACTAAGCCCCCCATAACTTCAGTATAGGTGGATAGTGCTAAAGCACAAAGATGAAGGGTTTTGTTGGTTTTGTTTGTAGCTTCGATACCAGCATACATCATTTGTACCTGATAATTGAAGAAATCATCATAAATTTCAAAACTTTGAGTCATTTCTTTTTCTTAAGAATATTTCAATATGGGCTTTTTGGTTATAGAAAAACCGTTCTACTAAACTTTTAATCCATAGTCTACTTAGTATTTGATGCTTTTTCTTCTAATTCTTTTCTAGCGTCATTTTGCAGTACATATTGGATCATAATTAACCGGGCAAGCAACATCATGGTGGTATAATTTTTCCACTTGTGCTGCTTGATTCCAATCTATTCCACTATGCCAAATCACTTCTTCAAAGTCACTCTTGTATGCCCAATCATTTACCGTTCCGGCACAGCGGTTATCTAGAAATGTTCTTCCAAGGTCAGTGGTATGATCTATTAGCTGCATAGTGTATCTTTGGGTTTGTTTATCCTCTACTTCTGACTCGTAAAAATGTGTCATTTTATCAAAGTGTTTGGCACAATCAAAGCCAACGAAATCAAAATTA
>JADFLH010000007.1 GCA_022564515.1 Nitrososphaerota archaeon | reverse complement strand
TCAAGAATTCAAAGAATCTCAAGAGAAACTTGATAAAAAATTAAACGAATAACATCATTAGAGGCTTGAACCAAAATTAGAAGTAATTTAGGCCGTCATAGGGTCTTGTTGTTTTAGTTCAAAGCCCTCTGGGTAATCATAGTAAGATTATGCCGGATAATCCTGTATAGGTTAACAGTTCGTATCAAATCTAATTCATGGTAAAATAATAGATGTTTAATTACACAGAGCCACTTTCAAATTATCAAGATTTTGTTCCATTCTTTCCAAGAAAGTTCCGTTCTCATCACCAAATTCCAATGGAGAAAGAACAAGCACTTTGCTCCCAATTTCATCGGCAATTACTTGCGATACTTTTCGATTTACAAACTCTTCGGTGAAGATCACACTAGTCTCTAATGTTTTTGCTAAATCAATCACTTTCTGTATGTCTTTTGGACTAGGGTCCTCAAAAGGATCTATAGATTTTAAGACAGTGTGTTGATTCAATCCATATTCCAGCGCAAAATATGCGAAAGCATTATGAAATGCAAAAAAATCTTTATTACATTTTGATAATTCTTCTCTGATTTTCTCATCTAAAATATCAAGTTCAAGTTTGTAGGAATCTGCGTTTTTTTGATAATAATTTCCATTTTCGGGATCTAATTCGATTAGTGCATCTGCGATGTTTTGTACCTGTACCTTTATCGTAATTGGGTTAAGCCAAATGTGTGGGTCAGTTGTAAATTCTGTGGGCTCATTACCAAAGATGTCCAAATTACTTTCTGGATTAACTTTAATCGTGGCAATACCATAACTAGTATCAACAACTGTTACATCTGGATTGATTGTGCCAATATCATCTGCCCAATTTTCGATTCCAAGACCGTTAATTATGATCAAATCAGATTTTTGCATTCTTTGAATATCCTTTATGCTTGGCTGCCAGTCATGAGGCTCGACACCAGGGTTGACCAATAATGAAACGTTTACTTTATCTTTACCAACTTTTTTTGTAAATTCTTCTATGGGATAGAATGAAGCTAACACGTTGATTTCTTGTGTTTTTGAATCAGATTCAAATGATTCAACTGGTTGATCTGTATTCCATACAGCAAAAGAAGCAAGTGGGATAACCGCTATGATTGCAATTATTCCCATCTTAGTTTGATTAACCATACTCTCATCTACTAAGTGACATATTTATTTCAAAATCATTACAGGTGTAAAGATAAAATTTCAAGATGGATGATCATAGTAAGATTATGTAGGCATAAAACGAAAAGACACGTTTCATTTTTGCCAAGAATCCCACCAGACCCGTTGAACCTATTTGATCACAAGTTGGTTTTATTTTAGACCCAATTTTTTTAAAAAAATATTTTTTATTCTGATTGGGTCTTGATTTTGACCAAGAATTGCGGGGGCTCGGTGAATTCGATGTTTACATTTGATACGAACTGTTAACAAGGAACAAACTCATAAATGGGATTCAAAGAAAAAATTGTATGATAAAATTTCTATTTTTTGTCTTTGGATTGATAATTCTTAGCTCAAGTGTTATTCTTGCAGAGGCAGCCTCAATTGATACAGAAATTACTTCGGTGTACATTTGGGATATGATAGTGTTTCGAGGAGAAGGCTTTCATCGCTTACATAATGTAGAGATTGTAATATACCAAGATGACCTCTTGATAGTAGATCTCTTAACCCAAACAACCGACAGGGGAGATCTCTTTATGCCCTTAATTATTAATTATCTTAGCCCAGGAAAATATGATGTGCTAGCAACTGATAATATCCACACAGCTGCTACTAGTTTTGAAATTCACATTTGATGCAAACTGTAAACGAAGTCAAATGAATCCAGAAATAATATGGTTTTGATCGGATTCAAAAAAACATGAGCACTATATGAAATAGATCATGTTTTTGATGCAGTAAGAATCAATACTTTCCATGGGAAAACGATCTTTCCATTGTCAGTATACCTTAAAGTATTCTTTCTAGCTAACTCCTTAACTTTTTTCATTTCTGTTGGGGATAATGTATTTAGTTTTACTTTAACAGGTTTTGCAACGTATCGTAAGTAATTATTCCAGAAATCTGAAAACGAATCTATATTATATGTGAAAACATATTCTTTTACTTTTATTTTTTTAAATTTGGCAGCAGATACTACTTTTCTTAAGGCTTGTTTGTTACCAAAACGATCAAAAGTTGGAGTACCAGGTGGAATGAAATCGGGAATAAATTTTTTAATTGCTTCTAGAATGGTGCTAAAAAAAGGTACAGTGTCTTTATCCCCATGTACAGAAATAGCAAGGACACCATTTTTTTTTAAACATTTTTTTAAATTCATTAAAACTTTTGAAGCATTTGGAAAGAAAAAAAGTCCATATTGGCAGGTTATTATATCAAATTTTTTCTGAAAAAAAGTATTTTCAGCATCTGCTACAAGAAAATCCAAATTATTTTTATGTACATTCCATTTTTTGGCAATTTTTATGGCATTAAAAGACACATCTGTTCCTATTACCATTCCTGACAATCCAACTTTTTTTAAGATTTTTTTGGTAACAGCACCCGTGCCACATGCTATGTCCAAAACCTTATCACCTGGCTTAATTTTTGCAAATTCTACAAGTTTTGATGTACTTTGGAATGGACCTATGTCTTTTTGAGCAAATCTTTTGTGGTATCTTGGAGCTACTTCATTCCAAATGTTAATTATGTTTTTTTTATATGCATTATAATCAAATTTTTTCTTCAACTTTTTTCAATTTGTAACCTACGAAACTTGTCAATTTGAGCCTTTATGGTAGTAGGTTCAATTCACAGACACTGACCCTTTTTTCTTTTACATTTGATACAAACTGTCAAGCGCCAGTAGCTGCCTCAAACAAGGCACATTCACATTTGTCTCTTTCATCACAGTATGGGCACTTGCAGTGACAGTGAAAAAAAGGATTATCACAATATTTACACTTGGCATAGTCTTCGATTGCCTGTGACTTCATTCAAATAAAATTGGTTTTAATTCTATAAAATACAAAATCCTAATTTTGTAAAATTGTTTTTTAAAGGAAGCTAATAATGAACAAATGTTAAGAAATTTAAAATGATGTTTTTATTCCATTAGTTGAGGTATTATTTGGGTAGTAATTGACTTAAAAACACTGATGATCTTAAACCGGATCAGTGGATGAGGATCATAGGATCATCATCTGGTTGGAAGATTGCTATCCTATTTTTAAATTATAATTGTTATATTTCACAAACATCTTCATTAATTAACATTTGATATGAACTCAAGTGCGTCCAAAATTAGACCAAAAACGAACTAGGTCCACAAGACCATTTATTCTTTCATTAATACTTTAACCTTCTTTGAAAGATTTGCAAAAGCAGTTATTACTTGGTTATCTCGCTTTGTAGTTCCGGTTCGATAAGCATTGACTTTTTTAATTCTATTTCCAATCATTCTTTTTTGTTCTTCATATCCTGATGAACCCTCTGAACTCCTTTCCTTTAGAGATGAAAAAATTGAAGTTGTTTGGATAATTTGTGAGACAAGTTTAGGATCAACCCTAGTTTCTTTAATTAATTGTTTTATTTCAGCAATGGAAAGTTTTGATAGTTGTTTTTTTGCCCGATATGCTCTTTGAACAAGTTGAGCTAATATTTTGTAACTGGTGCGAAATGGAATTCCATTTTTAACAAGTTTCTCAGCAACGTCTAATGCAATCAAATAATTTCCTTCTGCAGCTTTTTTCATTTGTTTTTCGTTTACTCGAAGCGTTAGCAACATTGGTTTTAGAACAAGCAGTGTAGAAATGGAGATTTTTGAGGTAGACCAAATTGCTGGCTTGATTTGCTGTAAATCTCTCCCATATCCAGTTGCAAGCCCCTTTACAGTTGCCAAAATTGCCATAAGATGTCCAATAACCTCAGATGTCTTACCTCTAGTTAGCTCAAGAATATCTGGGTTTTTCTTTTGAGGCATTACACTAGAAGGAGAGGAAATCTCATCTGAAAGTTCAATGAAGGAAAATTCTGATGTTGACCAAATTACAAAATCTTCAGCAATCTTGCTAAGATTAGTCATAAGAATCGCCACTGCAGACACATATTCTATTACAAAATCTCTTGTGCTTGTTGCATCAATTGAGTTTTCAACAATTCCCTTAAAGCCAAGCATTTTTGCAGTACTTTGCCGATCTATTGGAATACTGGTTCCCCCAATTGGACCAGCTCCAAGGGGACTTTCATTAACCCTACCATATGTGACATACAGTCTATCAACATCTCGGAACAAAGAATCTGCATAGGCTAAAAGATAATGTGAAAAAACTCCTGCTTGTGCTTGTTGTAAATGTGTATAAAGTGGCATTACGGTTTTTTGATGTTGTTTTGCAAGTGAAACAAGCGTTTCAATTGTGTCTAAAAGACAATTGCACAAAACATTGATATCGTCTCGGATTTTCATTCGTATGTCAAGTGATACTTGGTCATTTCGAGAACGCGCTGTATGCATTTTCCCACCACTTGCAGTTCCTGCCTTTTTGATGACAAGTGATTCTATTAATTCGTGGATATCTTCCGCATCAGATTTTTTATCAAATTTTTCTTTTTTTAGAGATTCTAGTGCAGAAAGAATTTTTTTTACTTCGGTTTTTGTTATGATTTTATTTTCATAAAGCATTATGACATGTGCTTGACTTCCAAGTATGTCATACAATGCAATCTCAATATCTTCAGAAATTGATGATAAATAATCTAATGTGATTTTATTAAGATCATTTCCTAATCTGGAACGATACATCACCATAGATTCTAAAATAGTTATATATAGCATAGACGCTTTTGCGTTTATGTCTCAAGACATTAAACAAACGCGAGTCAAAATCTTCGATGAGCTTTCAAAAATTGTAGATCCTGAAATTAACGTAACAATTACAGAGCTTGAGTTAATTGACGAGGTGGATATTGATGGAAGTAATGTCAAAGTTGATTTGCATTTAACCAGTCCCTTCTGTCCTGCAGTGTTTGGATTTAAAATCTGTCAAGACGTTCATGATAATTTACTAACAATAGATGGAATTGATGATGTTAAGGTAAATGTATCAAACCACTTTATGTCTGAGCAAATAAATAAACAGGTTAACAGTAGTCCAAATCCAAAAAAACAAAGTGGCTAACTTCTAAAGCCAAGCAAATATCCTCTTAGAAGCTGGATCCCCATAGCTGGATCTACTCCTTTTGGACAAACTTGACTACACGAACCTGCAAAATGACATCGCCAAATTCCATGAGATTCATCAATAATTTTGAGTCTGTCGTCTTTTCCTTTGTCTCTTGTATCTGCAACATATCGATATGCTTGTGCAAGTGCTTGCGGTCCAATGAATAATGAATCAGTTGCCATTGTAGGGCAAGCAGAGTTACAAAGACCACACTTTATACAGTTTGCAAATTGGATGTAATTGTTTACTTCTTTTGGGGTTTGTAGTAATTCTGTTGTTTTTGTAGTTATTTCAGAATCTTCGCTAATAATATATGGTTTTATTCTCTTGTGAGTTTTAAATAATCTGTCAAAACCAACTACCAAGTCGCGGATAATTGGAAAGTTTTTCATTGGTTCAACTGTTACCATTGTAGTATCTAATTCAGTAATTTTTGTAAAACATGCAAGTCTTGGCTTGCCGTTAATTATCATACCACATGAACCACAAGATGCTTGTCTACAAGAATATCTAATTCCAATGGAATGATCAAGGTGATTTTTAGCTTCTAAGAGTACATCTAGAACCGTAGTCCATTTTTCATATGGGATTTGATAGTTTACCCATTTCTTTTTGGGATCTGTCTTTGGGTTGTATTTTGCTACTCTTAGAGTAACTTTTTTTGAGGGTGAAATTACAGATGTTGTTTTTTCTTTTGGAGTGCTTAGTATTGTTGCCAACTAGACCATCCCCATATTTGTCATGAATATAGTTCTGGAACCATATGCTATAATTGCTATCATTGCTGCTATGCAACCATAAGAAACTGCTTTTTCATAAGATCTGCCCTGTTTGAGCTCAAGCAGGATAACTCTTAGACCATTAAATCCATGAATTGAAAGTAAAATCAAGATGATTTCCAACATTCCAGCATATGGTAAGAACCTATAATTTGCAATCACACTTTCATAGGTTAATGAATCAACAAACCCTTGAGTGAGTCTAAACAAAACATGAACAGCAACAAGTGCCACTGCAGCAAGAGCAGTTCCATAATGAATTTTCATAATTACACTTTCTCTCATTCTATTCACCAAACATTACCGCAAGACCATACATCATTGCGAGAGCAGCAAGAATTATTGAGGAATAAATTGCAATTTTGTGTCTAGCGTTTTGTGATGGCGAGGGGTATGGATAGTCGGGTCTGATTGGTTTTCCAACTCCAATACCACTCTCACCAAGCATTACGCGAATACCATTCGCTGTATGAAAAACACACATTCCAATTACTATGGCAAGTATAACATGACCTTCTGTTGTTTGTGTAATTGAAATCACTTCCTCCCATCCAACGCGACCTCGTAGAATGTTACTAGTTTCATAAATGTGTGCCACAAAATATGCAAGAAGACCAAGTCCACTAAGTCTCATTAACAAATAAGCAACTCTTTCAATCCCATACCTACGAGGATTGACCATTCCTTTGATTCCTTCTTTATTTTCATCAACTTTTTCCATCAGTACTTCCTCATAACCGGTTTATAATTAGTCACTGTAACTGGACAAGTTTTCATTATTGGTTCTTTTGGGTCATAATATGCAAGTGTGTGATGCATAAAATTAGTATCATCTCGTTTTGGAAAGTCGGTTCTTGCGTGTGCTCCACGAGTTTCTTTTCTGTTTATTGCACCAATTAAAATAATTTCAATTACTCTAAACATTGAATCTAGCTCCATGACGTTTGTAAAGTTGGTATTGTATTCCTTTGCCTTATCATCGACATGTTTCCATGTTTGTTCTTTGAGAGCTCGAATTTTTTTAAGGCCTTCAACCAAACTTGCTTCATCTCTGTATACATATGCTTTTTCATTCATAGTGTCTGTAAGTTCTTGTTTTATTTCGTATGGATTTACATCTCCTTTTCCACGAAATATTCCATCATAGATTCTTTTTTCTTCAGCTTCAACTAGAAAATCAGGCCATGGTTCAGATGGAACTCCTTTTTCGATATAATCTACAGCAAGTGTTCCAGTAATTTTTCCCCACACAAGGCATTCGGATGTAGAATTTGCTCCAAGTCTGTTTGAACCATGTACACTATTACAAGCAACCTCACCAGCTGCCCAAACTCCTTCAAGTTCTGTTGTACCATCAATGTTTGTATGAATTCCACCCATCATGTAATGGCATACAGGTCTAACATCCAAAATTTCCTGAGCTGGATTAATTCCAGAAAACTTGATCGAAATTTCTCTAATTGCTCCTAATTTCTCCTTGATTTTCTCATCTCCAATGTGCCTCAAATCTAATTTAAGGCAATCCACGCCTGTTTCGTGCTTGTAACCCCTACCTTCATTAATCTCGGTAATCATTGACCTACAAACAATATCTCTTGGAGCAAGCTCCATTTTGCTTGATGCATAGTTTTTCATGAATCTCTCTCCTTTGTTATTTAGAAGATAACCGCCTTCTCCTCTTGCTGCTTCAGTAATTAGAATTCCAGATGGTAAGATTCCAGTTGGGTGGAATTGAACGAATTCCATGTCTTTAAGTGCCACACCAGCTCGGTATGCCATATCAAGACCATCAGGAGTTGATGAATAACCATAAGTAGAATAGCTATAGATTCTACCAGCACCACCTGTTGCTATTATCAACGCCTTTGCTTTTATTTCATAGAATGTTCCAGATGAAAGCTCAATTGCAGTAATTCCCATGAATCTTTTTCGATTATGAATTATTGATGTTGCAAACCATTCATTGAAAAAATCAATGTTATCAAACTTTTGGCAAGTATCATACAATGTTTGCATTTCAAAGAAACCAACCTTGTCAGATGCATAACTTGCTCTAGGGAAGCTATACCCTGCAAACCACCGTTGATCAATTTTCCCATTTTCTCTTCTGGACCATGGCATTCCCCATCTTTCCAGTTGATAGATTTCATTTGGCATTTCACGACAAAATCTTTCTACCACATCTTGATCAGCCAAAAAGTCACTTCCCTTTATTGTATCATAGATGTGCGACTCTATTGTATCACCTTCATCTTCAAAAATTACTGCAGCGGTTCCTCCTTCCGCAGAAACAGAATGTGAGCGCATAACTTGTACCTTAGAAATAACAATGATCTTTATTTTCAAATTTTTTTTTGCAGCTTCAATTACTGCTCTTAATCCTGCCAAGCCCGATCCACAAATAATTAGATCACATTCAATAGACTCAACCATTTCGCACTTTGTCCTCTAAAATTCGGTTAAATATGTATGCAAAATATTATGTTAAACTTAAAAAAAACATTAATATATATCGCTAGCGATATCACTAGTGATGATTTCAGACTGGATTAAAAGAGTTGGCAGTTCTATTCCTAGAGGATTTTCAAGATATTTCATCTTAGAGCTTTTGAAAAAGAAGCCCCATACTGGAAAAGAGATCATTGATCATGCAACTGAACAAAGCGAAGGAATTTGGAAACCTTCCCCAGGTTTGATCTACCCCTTACTTGGAAGGTTGCTAGATGAAGGATTAATTGAAGAAGTAAAGGATGGTAAATATCAAATTACAAAAAAAGGAAAAGCAACAGCTGAGGATGTTAAAAAAATTAATGATGTAGTGAAAAAACAACTAGAAGTTCTATCAAGACTTGGAAGTTTAGGAAAATTTGTAGCCATGGATATAATTGAAAAAATTGCATCAATGGGAGCTCTGTTAAGTACAAATGCTTCCGATATGACAAAAAATGAAACTGAGCGTTACAGAAAATTTCTTAAATCTGAACTTGAAAGATTAAGTAAAAAAACTACCAAGAAAAATGGAAAACAGATTAAAATAGAGTAAAAATTTTTCCAAATCTGTTTATGAAAATTTATCCTTATTATAATTAATTTTGTTGTTTAGTGTGTAATTTTTTTATGCAGGTATTGTTTTCTAAAGTTTTTTGAATCAGAATCGGCTAAACGAAGCGGTTCAGGATACCATTTTTTCTCTAAGATTAATTGTTTAACAATGTTAACAGCACTTTTGAGATTAATTTTGTGTCCTACACTTACATAGATCTTTTTTTTGTTATTTTTTAGTTCAAATCCTAATATTTTTCCCTTGTATTCTACTGTAGAATCTGATTTTGTTCTGCCACAAAGAATTTTTTTTGCCACACCTATTGTAGATTTGTTCATTTTTATTCCAATATAACATGCCAGACCACAAAAGCGTGGATGCAACCTTCCGTGGCCATCAATTAAGAGAATATCAAAATCTGTTTTTATCTTTTTTAGTGTTTGAAGAATTGGTTCTGATTCCCTTAGCATGAAAAGACCAGGAATATAGGGGTAAGAAATCTTCATGGAAAAACGAATGGTTTCTTGGATATTCAGGTTATTAATATCAAGAATTATTGCTGTGCAAAACGCCATTTTTTCTTTATATGAAACATCAATTCCACACACAATTTTGATTTTTTTAGGAAGGCAATTTTTCGAAATGACCTTTTTTGATAATTTGCTCTGGAGTTTTATCGTCTGAGATTCTAATTTGGATTTCATTTGCTCTATTTTGATTTTCACTTAAAATCATAAATAATTCATTTGAAAAAGTCTTTTCATTGAAAAGCCCAAGGCAGATGTTAAAGGAGAAAGGTCCTCTTGTTATTCCAGGCGTTTATGATGCAATGAGTGCGAAAATAGCTGAGAAGACAGGGTTTAAAGCGATGTTTCAAACAGGTTACGGAACATCAGCTACTCTTTTTGGAATGCCTGACTATGGATTCATTAGCTCTACTGAAACTATTGATAATGCCAGGAGAATATGTAGTGCAGTTTCAGTTCCTGTGATTGTTGATGCAGACACGGGGTATGGAAACGCATTGAGTGTTTGGAAATTAGTTAAAGAATTAGAATCAGCTGGTGCATCTGGAATTTTTCTCGAAGACCAAAGATGGCCAAAAAGATGTGGACACATGCAAGGAAAGGAAGTCATATCACAAGAAGAGTATGCAGAAAAACTTGGAGCTGCTATTGATGCAAGAAGTAGTAAAAACTTCATTATTGTTGCACGAACAGATGCACGTGCATCAGAAGGTCTTGATGCAGCTATCGAACGTGGTATTTACAACAAAAAATTAGGAGCTGATGCAATATTTATTGAAGCCCCAAAATCAGTTAAAGAAATGAAAAAGATTGGCAGGTCGATCAATGCTCCTCTTGTGGCAAATATGATAGAAGGTGGTGCAACGCCCATTAGCTCAGCGGAAAATCTCTACAAGATGGGCTTTAAAATAATCCTTTATCCGCTTTCTGTGCTATTTGCAAATACTTTTGCAACAATAAATATTCTGAATGAACTCAAAAAAGCAGGCACCACCACTAAATTGAAGAATAAATTAGTAAGTTTTGATCAGTTCAATGATTTAGTGGAACTAAGAAAGTTTCGTAGATTAGAAAAAAAATACAGCGTTTCAAAAAAAGAATAAAATAAAAAATTACAAGTAAAGCGCGATTAGTTATTTGCGTTTCGCTTTACTTCAATATCGATTGTTGATACGTTTCTTTGTCTACCGTCATTTGACTCTAAAGACTCGGAACCGATTTTGATCTCTCCGATAATGTATCCAGCATTTTCTGTTTTACGTGAGATGATTTGTGCAACATCCACTGCACGTCCAATGCTCATACCTCTCGCTTTGATACTCACTCTAGGCAAGTTAGCCAATTGAATTAGTGTTGTTGTAACATACGCCATCAATGGTTTCTTACCAATGAATATTGTGTCTCTGCTTCCAGTAGTTTCTTTGGTCACAGTAGACTGTTCGTTTTTTGTAGATTGTTCGTTTTTTGTAGATTGTTCGTTTTCTGTAGACATACCCTCCAAACATTTGAGGATAATTTAAATCTAAGAACGAGAAATTTTAAGAGTATAATGATTTTATGAAAAAATATACTTTTCTTTGGTTAACCGATGGGGAATCTTAATGGGAAAATCCTTTGAAGAATTAAACAAAATTTTAGATTCAGGCTCAAAAGAAGAAAAAATTAAAAATTTAGAATCTTTAACTGAAACAACAGATTCCAAAATCATTAACAAAATAATCTCAATGTTAGACGATCCAGATATTGAAGTTAGAGGAGAAGTATTTAGTGTTTTAGTAATAAACGAAAATAATATCTCTAAATTTTTAATAAAAAATTTAAATTCTGAAAGTGAAAACATTAGGGGATTTTTAGCTTTGATTTTAGCAAACAGAAATAATTCAGAAGCTATTTCATCAATTATCAAACTTACAAATGATTCTAGTTCTTTGGTAAGATCCTGTGCATTAGGAGCCCTAGGTTATCTTAAAGCTGATCAAGCTAGTAAAGCAATTCACAGTTGTCTTTCCGATACTGATTTAGAGGTAAAGAAGAGTGCTCTAAAGGCAGTTATAGACATTGGTGATAAAATTCATCCTGAAGAAATTAATGAAATTTCCAAAGAAATAGACGACGATCTTAAAAAGTTGTTAGTGTTAGCAAGACAAAATTGAAAAGTGGACCGGATGGGATTTGAACCCACGATCTCACCCATGCCAAGGGCGTATCCTACCAGTCTAGACGACCGGCCCGATTGATCATTTCAAAAGTTTGATCTGTTTAGTTTTTTTTGTTTGAATATTATAGTTTAGCTTACAAATTCAAATTCAACAAAACTGCAGTTAACAGAAGATATTTAATGTTTATAGAGTTATCAAACGAATGGTCGTAGATAATAAAGGGACGATTACTTATGTTCAGTTACTTAAAGAAGATCTTGGAATTTTTCGGATGGTTCCAAATGGTGGTCAGGTTCCAGACTACAAACCTGGTCAATTCATCACTATTGGAATGCCCAATCCTGTTGAGAATAACAAAATTGTAAGACGAGCATATTCAATTGCATCTCATCCAGAAAATAGAAAGTATATTGAATTAGTTGTTAGATGGGTACGAAAGCCTTTACCTGGTCGTTTGACTACACAATTGTTCAATGCAAAAGAAGGAGATGAGGTAAATTGGATAAAACCAACTGGTGCTTTTACACTTAATGAGAAAATGCCAGATGGTAGCAAGGACGAAAGAAGAATAGTTTGTATTGGTGGAGGAACAGGTCTTGCACCATTTGTTAGTTATACGGAACATCTTCATGATGTTGGAGATAAAAGAGAAATCATTGTTTTACATGGTGCAAGTTATGTTGATGAATTAAGCTACAAGGAATTACTGACCAATTTAGAATATGATAGTCTCGATAGAGGGAAAGACAAGTGGAACTTTACCTATCGAGCTTCTATTAGCAGACCGGAAGAATGGTTTAACAGATCATGGAGTGGTCAAACAGGAAGAGTTGAGACCTTTTTGAGACCAAAGGATAACGGCAAGTCGCCGTTAGAAGAAATTATTGGCGAGAAAATTACAAAAGAAAACACAATGTTCTACATTTGTGGTTGGCAAGGAACAATCGATGCTGTAATGGACTTTATGAATCCACGAGGATTCGTTACCGAACGTAAAAAACGTGAAGACGGAAGTTTCGAAGTAAAATACGAATCATATGGTTAATCATATTCTTTTTTAAAGAAATAAAATCATCATTTCAGATTTAGTTTTGGGGATGTAGGTTAGCTTGGTATACTGCCAGCCTCGGGCGCTGGAGATCATGGGTTCAAGTCCCATCATCCCCATTAAAATTAAACAATTGAAATAGAACCAATTAAGATAATGTATAATTGACAAAAGCAGTATATCTTGCACATCTTAATCCAGTAACTAAGGCACATGTTGAGATCATTAAAGATCTACAAAAAAAATCTGAAAGAGTAGTAATTATGCCGGTCATATTCCTAAAAAATGGAAAAGAGATCAATAGCCGCAGTTTTCCCTTTGACTTTAACTTACGAAAAAAAATGTTAGACGCAGTTTTTAGCGATTCTATAACAATATCAAAAAATTATACATTTAATGCACCATTTTCTAGATATCTGCCTCCCTTGCTTTCTCCATCTTCTTGGAAGCTAAGGCGTCAATTAAGCAAGGGTCTAAACCATGATTATTTTACTTACACCGGAGACAAGGCTGAAAGATTAATGCTCAAAGTTTATGGGCTTCACCCAAGGATAGGTTCGAGAAAGGAGATTTCTGCAAGTTCTGTTAAAACCAAGTTGTTTAATGCTGCAAAAGGCAAGAATTCTACTTGGGAAGAAGATGTGCTCCCTGAAGTTGCAAAAATAATTAAAGAAAATTGGAATGTTGTTGAAAAATTTGCAAAAATTAAAGATGAGACTAAACGAGTTGCAGGTATGAAATTTCCTGCTGACGGCTATTGGTCCAAATGAATAAAGTATTTGGTTTCAATGTTAAAGCTAATTTATTTGATAATAATTGCATAATTAAGATTGAGTAATTCCAAATTGTTGATAAGCAACCTTGAGGTCATTGAGAACTCTCCAAAGCTGCAGAATGGCAAATTAATTGTAGCCTTCCCCTCAATCTACATGTTTGACGAGTTTTATAGTCATGGAAAAATTCTAGGACAGATTATTGCTTCATCACACAACATGAGACCGTTTGTAAAAGTTTGGTGTCAAGATGTTTATCCAGATATTCCACTTCAATATTCAGCACCAGACCAGATTGATTTTATAGAGATTAATCAATATGGAATAGCATCACTTCCAGATTTTGAGCAAAGAGTTGACACAAAACAAATTCCATATCATACACAAAATTGCCATGCAGAGTTCTTGAGGGGTAATGAAAATTTTGTTCTGTTAACAAAACCAGAGGGATATGCGCCGTGTCTTTTTTTGAGAGATTATTCTGAGCTTTATCTAAAAATTGCAAAAGAAATTGGAGTTACAGAAGTATATACAGTTGGCACCAGACTTGCTGAAGTCAGCCCTAGAGGTAAAGCAACAGGATATGCTACAAGTGAGGAAGCAATTCAAATTCTTGAGAAAAACTCTGTTACAATAATGAAAAATGAGGCAGCTCCTTATTTTACAAATGTGATCTTGGGAGTTGCTTCAGAACATTATGAAATGACGGGTTTTCGGATTAACTCAAATCATGGTGAAAAACCACCCTATGAGGATTCAATAAGAAAAATGCTTGAAACATTATCTAAGATTTCAGGAATTGGGTATGATAAACATGTTTTTGATTGGGTCATGAATGATTGGATATCATCGTTAAAACTCGGTGGTTCTGATATTGAATCAGATGATCGTTTTAGAAACTAGACTATTTATTGAAAAAGTGATCCGCTGGTTAAAAAAACCAAACATAGAGAATCATAGATTCATGCCTTGATTTGGGCATGAAATCATTATGCCTTATGAAGAAGATAATATTCACTGACTATAATCTTCTATTTATTTTTATTTTGATATTCTCATGAGAGAAAATTTATGTAATGTTTGAAAATTAAGGATCCGTTTATGTGGTACTCTCTAGAAATTAAATCGTGTCAGAAACTGAAAATTCTAATGAATGGGAAAAGTTATGGCAAGATTATACAAAGTCGCTAGAAAACTGGATGAAGCTCTTTGAGTCTGTTAAAAATGCAAGTATTGAGATGCAGCAAAAATTCAATATAGTCATGGAAAAGGCAGTTAAAGAATCCTCAGCTGACACAGTGAAACAGTTTGGAGAAAACTGGCAAAAAGCTATGAGGCAGGCAGGAGTTGATCCATTTAAAACATTTGGTGAAAGCTGGCAAAAAGCTATGAGTGAATTAAGTGTTGCTTCTTTCAAACAATTTGCTGAAAACTGGCAAAAATCACTCGATGAATCAGGAATGGAACAAATAAAGGCCTACGGTGAAATGATGAAAAAATTTGCTGAAACTTGGAATGATATGTGGCCTCAAAAACAAGAAAAAAATTAACTAATTTAAAAACAAATAGAATTTACATTTTGAAAAATGGAAAAAAATAAATTTTCTTTATTAAATTTTATTTGAAATAATCATTTAATGATATGCTTTCAAATTTAGGGATCTTTGCAATTTCAAAACCTGAATGATTTTTATTAAATGATTTTGTGGCATCCATTCCCATTTTTGCTGTTTGCAATTTTTTTTGGTCGCTTGATGGATCCAAACTTGAACCTCTTACATTTTCAAGTATAACCAAATCTTTGTTAGCTTGAAATCTTGTAGCAACAGCATACTCCACTTCAACAGGATCATTTGGGTCTATATCATCATCAACTACTGTAACATGTTTTAGAGAACGATGTATTGAGAATGCTTTTTTAATAATTTTTTTGGGTTCTGATTGGGTTTTTTTCTTTATTTGAATTACAACGTGTAACCAGTTGCATCCACCATTTGTTATTGAAACTTTTTTTGTTTGAGGAAATTCCGTTTTAAGTTCTCCATCAAGTTTTGCTTCAATTGGCATTCCCATCAAGAGTCTGTGTTCAGAGAATCCTGATAAAATGTCGTGGTAAATTGGCTCATTTCTAAAATACAAGTGCTCAAGTTCAAAGACTGGCTGATATCTTTTATGATCATATGTTTGAAGCATTTCAACCATCCATTCTTTGTGTGTTTTATCCTTGAGAATTCTTCCTTCCATAACGATTTCAGTAGAGGCTGGAATCATCAATTCAGAATATGGGCATTTTGCCAGGTGTAGTTTTCCCTTTAGTAGAGTATTTGCTATATCGATTTCGTCTTTTCCCCAATCTGCTTGGTAAGCCCCTGCAATAGAAATAGCAGGATGCGCTCCCACAGCTATTGCAACTTTAAGATCCTCTCCATGTTCTTTGGCATCTACAAAAAATCGGTGAAGATGTCGTCCTTCAACCATTCTTATAGAAAAGTGTCTTTTATCAATTGGCATTAACCGATGAAATGATGAATTTTGGGAACCAGTATCTGGATTTTTAGCGAAAATTATTGATGAGGTGATGAATGGACCTGATTCTTTGGCAAAATGTGTAACAATTGGAAGTAAAGAAAGATTCCTTGATTTATTTTCCATGAATTTAGCTGAAGAGATAATTTTTGGTTTTTTAGCGTGTTTAATTGCAGAGAAGACTTTTTCATGAATATTAGATTCATTTGCACCAACCGCTTTTGCAAATCGATTTATTGTTCCGACCAAATTTGAGACTAGCCTGAATTTACTTTCTTTGATGTTCTCAAATAATACAGCATATGAGCCATCTACTTTAGCAGTGATGGCTGCAATTTCGTATTTTGTAGATACCTTTTTCTTAATTGTTTTTAGTTCGTGATTTTTTTTGATTATTGAAATGTAATTTCTAAGATCAGACATTTTGCACCATCTTCGTTATTTCTCCCATTAGTGCTTTTGCGGTTTCATGCTCAAGCTCTTTTTGAACGAAAGCTGATACTATTGCAATTCCTTTAACTGATGTACTAATTTTTTCTGCAGTTAATTTTAAAAAAAGAGATTCTGTTCTGGCGGGAATTACAGTTGTAGTAACAGGAGCTGGTCCTGTTGATAATGATACTACCATGGAGCCTAGCCTTTCGTGACCTTCTGATATAGAAATAAAATTTCCGTTTTCAAATTTTAGGACCGTTAATAAAAAATGACGATTGGCCACATCCAGTGTTTTTTTCAAAAAACCAGAAGTGGTAGTCAATAAGCTTTTGACAAATCTTATGCTTTTATTGCTATTGCTTCAGCTTGCTTAGAATCAGCTTCAACTCGTTCTCTGAGTTTTGCTTTGTACTTGAGGTTTCGTGGTTTGGTTCTCAGTCTGTATCCACAACATGGACACCAAAGTCCTTCCCATTTGATGAAGATTTCACAAATTTGGCATCGTCTTTGTCCAGAAGCATATCTACCTGTACCGACAGGCTTCTGAGCCTTGTATCTAATGCAAATTCCCTTACATGTCATACTATCTTACCTTTCCATAATAATATAGAATTCTTATCTATATAAGGATGGATCTACAATTTCTATAGAATTTGATTATAAAAGTTGAAAATTTTACACTATTAAGGGTATATAAGAGGACAAAATTCGTGATTTAAATAAAAAAGCTGTATAAATATCTATAGATTTTTAGAAATTCATTTTTTTTAAATTTTCTGGAATTTGAGAGGGTTATTTAAGAAAATATTACATCAAATTTCAAAAATTTGGAAAAATCTAAAATTAACCAGTAATTGATAATGGTAACACAAAGTGCCTGTAAC
Source organism: Nitrososphaerota archaeon (assembly GCA_022564515.1). Taxonomy (GTDB): domain Archaea; phylum Thermoproteota; class Nitrososphaeria; order Nitrososphaerales; family Nitrosopumilaceae; genus DRGT01. The sequence continues at coordinate 24,892 of JADFLH010000007.1, read as the reverse complement.
CTTCTCTCTGACAAATGTATTTTGCAGAAAGCATGTCTCTTTTTCCTCTTTGATTGAAATTCTTTATTTTCAAACTTGTTTTTCTTTCATCAACAAATTCAAGCTCAAACGATGAACAGAATTTTAGATTAAGCATGGTGCTTATTTTTTTGGCTACTTCCATGTTCCCATTTCCAATTCTTACTAGCTTTCGTTTTGTCCCAAACTCTGCAAGAACACTGATAACATGAGATACAAGTTCCTCAACTGAATTATACAGAGAATTTTCAATTTCTTTCCCATGGAAAAAAATTGATAATCCAATTCTACTACCTGGGTCAATTCCTAGAATAATCACATCTTGATCAAAGCCAATATCTAATTTTTGAATGATTTTTCCTCGAATTATTGTTATGTGGTTATCAAGTATATCCTCAAAGAGAGTTGGTTTAGTAGGTTCTGGTGGGGCTTCCGATTTTGTGGTCAAAATAAGATTTCCTTCATATGTTGGAATTTCTTCTGGTAAAATGGAATCAAATTTCAGGTTTAGGCTTTTAAGGGATTTTGAGAATCTGTAGTAAGGCTTGCCATATATTGTCGCGATACCAATTCGAGTATTTTTTAATAGATCGATAATCATGATGGCGTTTTTCCCTGATTTAGATCTTATGCCTTTAGAACAGTTGACACGACAAATGTTACTGCATCATCAAAATTGGAATCAATTTTTGATTTAAGTTCTGCTAGTTTGCCTTCTGCCTCTTGTAGTATTTTTTGTGATTCTTCGTTTGCCTTCTCCCTAGCATCATTAATAATAACTTCGGCTTCTTTGGTAGCCATATCTCTAGTCTTTGCCATGAGTCTGTCAATCTCAGAATTTGCTTTTTGATTAAGGTTCTTTTTCATATCAGCAACCTTGGTGTTTAGAGATTCTATTTTTTCTTCAAGTTCGGTTAACGCCTTAATAATTCCATGTACTTTGCCCTGAGGCAAGCTACTCATTTCAGATAAAATCATTCCATTCCATTAATTAAATCATTCAGTTTTCAAAATATCTTAGGTCTAAAATCGGATAGTTATGAACCGAAAATAAAGCCATTTTGATAATCCGGTTTCCAATAAGGTAAAGTTTTTTTGCTAACCTGTCGTTAACAGTAAAATTGCTCTGGCCAGATCACCTTTTGCCTCCGCTAGGGCATTTTTTGCTTTTTCTTCATTAACATCAGCTTGCTGACAAACAAGTTGAATATCCTCATCTGAAAATATGGGAACCTCCAATTCTTTTTCCTCATAGCTTTCTGCAGTAATTGTAAAAATGGAGTTATCTTTCGCTTTCATCTCAGTAACTTGTGGTTTTGAAAGAATGATTTCTTTTTTGTCCGTCTTGATTATTACCTCTTGCACATTAGGGATGTCCTGCATGTCTAATCCCATCTTATCCATCATCCTTCTCATTTGACGATTTCCTCCACGCATCATAATGATCCTTCACCTTTTTTTCGACTTTTTAAACTATCTCTAATTTTTACAGCTACACCCAGATTCTGGTTTAGAATCATTTTTGTTGATAAAACTGCGCGTCCTACAGCAATTACCTTTCCTTTGAATAATACTGGTGTATCAGATGCAATCATCACATTTTTACCACACCAAACAACATGCTTACAAAAAACGGATCTACCCTCCTCAACAAAGGGTTTTGCTTCTGAATTTATCTCCAGGCAGTTCTCTTTGAATTTTTTGCTTTTCAAAAGCATTTGTGCAAAAAAAGGACTAATTGCTAATCCGCCATCAATTCGTAAAGTACAGAGCAGTTTTTCATCTAGATAGACATTTCTAATACGTCCATTCTTTTTTGAAAATGTGAGCTCAATATCTTTTGGAAGATATCTTGAAACTCCATTTCCAAATAATGCATCAATTGTATGCTTGAGCTTTAGCACATGTTCCATAATACAGACCAATCTAGTTTACATATTAGTTCACTGATGATCTATATTTTTGTAACAAAACTATATAGATAGTAAATTTTACAATAGAGTGTGAATGAAGCAGAAGAAACAAGAAAAATCCAATTTACTGGCAAATCTTCTTACATAATTTCATTACCAAAACAATGGATACTAGATCTTGGCCTTAAACGAGGAGATAAAATGAGAATTTCTAGGCAAGGCTCTACCGCGCTGCAAATCTATCCACCTGAATTTCATTCAAGAGTTACGCCAAAGGAAGACGCTACAATGGAGATAGATGCAGAAGAAGAGCCCACATCAATAATTCGAAAACTAATATCACTGTATTTTTTGGGTTATAAGAAAGTCAACATAAAACCAAAAATGGGAAGACTGAAACCAGCCCAGAGAACCGCAATTAAAGGTTCTGTTAGGAGAATGCTGATGGGTTCTGAAATTATTTCAGATTCTACTAGTGGAATTACAATACAAGTGATTGTGAATTTGCTTGAATTATCCGTTGATGGAGCATTTAAGAGAATGATGCATTTGGCAAAATCTATGCTGAATGATGCCTTACTATCAGTAAAAGAAGTAAATCTTGATCTTGCTAAAGAAGTAATCAACACAGATGATGAGGTAGACAGATTTGGGTTCTATATAATTCGTCAACTAAAAATTGCAATACAAAATGAACACATGTTAAAAGAGATGAAATTTGATAATGCAAGAATATGTCTTGGTTACAGATTAGTTGTTAAAAATATTGAGAGAACCGGAGATCACGCAGCATTCATTGCAAAGGATCTTTTAGAATTCAAAAAAGGAATCAAAAAAGAAGTTTTCGAAAAAATTCAGGACATGAACAACTTTTCGATTTCGGTTTTAGATGATGCCTGTTTAGCCCTTTTCAAAGAAGATTATGTTCAGGCCGAAAAAACAATTGTAAGGTCAGGAGAGATAACAAAATATGAAAAAAAGGTTCTCGATTCAACAAGATCTCTAAGAGATGATGAAGAGATTTACCGCATTCGAAGAATGACTGAAAATATTAGAAGAATTTCAGAATATGCCAGTGATATTGCTGAAATTGTCCTCAATATCAATATCGAAAAGGTATTAAAGAAAACCAGTTAGTCAGTATGAAAACTGCTATTTTGATTACTTATGATAAAGAGGATATTATCAGTGAAGCAATAGCTCTTTGCGGTTCCGCTGGATATGGAGTACCTTATATTATCAAACAGAAATATTTGAAACGTCAAAAGTTCGGTATTAGTGAAGAAATTGTGACTAGATTAGAGGAGATGGTAAAAAAGTACAGGCCAGATGTTATCGTATTTGACGAGATTCTAAAGCCAAGCCAAAATTACAACCTGGCCTCAAAATTGCACAAAAATATACTTGACCGTGAGGCTTTGATCTTAGAAATTTTTGAGAGTCGAGCTTCGAGTTCTGAATCAAAATTGCAGGTAAAGTTGGCTAAAATGCGTTATGAAATGCATGGAGCAAAAGAAAAGGTTCGACTTGCAAGAAAGGGTGAACAGCCAGGATTTTTAGGAATTGGAAAATTCGAAGTTGATGTTTATTACAATGATATCAAACACAGAATGGAAACTGTAAAATCAAAATTGAAAAAAGCTGGTAAACAAAGAGAGCTCCATAGGCAAGCCAGGAAAAGACATGATTTTAAAATGATATCACTTGCTGGTTACACATCCGCTGGAAAAACAACTCTATTTAACAAACTTACTGGGGAACAACGGCAGGAGGGAGATGAGCTTTTCACTACTCTTACAACTATGGTTAGGCGATTTACAATTAAACATAAGGTATTTTTGATTTCAGATACTGTTGGTTTTATAAGTAATCTTCCTGCTTATATGATTGAAGCATTCAAGTCAACACTTGAAGAATTGTTATACGTTGATATTGTTATTCTCATTATTGATGTAAATGATTCATTATTTACTTTAAAAAAGAAGTTTGCGAGTTGTAAAAAAACTCTAAGTGAAATAGGTGTTGAGCAAGATAATATTGTTTATGTATTTAATAAAGCGGATTTACAGAACAAAAACGAAATTTTTGAAAAAGTAGAATATCTTGGATTAACGGGAAGCAAAAGGTGGATTCCAGTTTCTGCTAAAACAGGACAAAACACAAAACAGCTCAAAGAATTTATTGAAAATGTAATAGAATCACGACGAAGGCCAGATAAACAGAAAAAAACTCACAAAGAAGAGTTGGAAAAAAATCTATGGTGATTGAAATTTTAAGAATTGGGCAACGCTTAGTACGAGATGATCGTGTTACAACACATGTTGCTCTAGCTGCTAGAGCATTTGGTGCATCTAAAATTTACATGAACGAAGTTAATCCAGAGATAAAAGATACTCTGGATGGGATTAACAAAACTTGGGGTGGTGACTTTGAAATTTCATTTATTGATAATTGGAAGGAATTAGTGAAGAGAAGAAAAAACGATTCAGTTAGAATTGTTCATCTTACCATGTATGGTGAGGACATAAATGATATTGAATCAAGGTTGGAAAAAGAAAAAGATTTGTTAATTGTGATAGGAGCTGAAAAGGTACCGAGGGAGATTTTTGATTTAGCAGACTATAATGTAGCAATTGGCAATCAACCTCATTCAGAAATTAGTGCTTTGGCTGTTTTGTTGGATAGAATTTTGAAAGGAAAAAAATTCTCGACTTCGTTCGATGAAGCTCAAAGAAAAATTATTCCAACAAAACAGGGCAAAAATGTAGTCGTAAAAAATACAAGGAATTAATAATTCAGGATAGAGAAGACATGCATTGGTTAACAAGTACGAAGATCCTTTTGTGAGAATTGCTTCAATGATTGGAGGTGATGAATACCGCAAAGTGGCCCGTTCTCTTTTGAAGGCAGAACACGCGACGGATGAAGAAATTGCAAGTTCCACAGGATTAAGAATTAACATGGTAAGAAAGGTCCTCTACGACTTGTTTGGAAAATCATTGATTACTGCAGTTAGAGTTAAACACGACAAAAAAGGGTGGTTTGTTTATAGATGGCGTTCTAGAAGAGAAGAAGTAGAGAGCTTTATTGAAAATCAAAAGAAGAAGATTTCTGATAGGCTTCAACAAAGATCAGATTATGAAAATTCTTTCGAGTTTTACCATTGTGGAGATGAAAATTGCCCTAGGATCACTTTTGAAGATTCATTAGAAGCAATGTTCAAGTGTCCATCGTGTGGGAAGGTTCTCAACCTGAAAAAGAATGAAAAATCGAAAAAAGCATTTGCACGAAAGATCGATGAAATAAAAAAAGATATGCAACAAACTTTTTGAGATTGTAAACTCAAAATATGGACATAAATCTAAATACAGTTTTGATGTAAAGAAAATAGTAAGATATGTCTCACCAAAAATCTCATGAGTATGCTATATTCCATCAAAAATGTGACCTATTGTTAAAAGAGGATGGAATTCGGTTTGCTGGTTTTATAAATAATATGGGAAAGTTAGTAGCTGGTGGATTCAAAGAAGGTATTAATCCACTCGAAGATGAAGCTGAACGCCAAAAAATGTACATGGAGCTTGCTTTACGTGTTTCAATGAGAATGGAGTTTGATTATAGTTTAGGGCCTGTAAAGTATTCTGCATCAAGAAGAGAAAAAGCAGTAATGATGAGTTTTCCCATCAACAACAATGTATTGCTAGTATCAACCGATCCTCTAATAGACATTGACAAGTTTGCTCAAAAGATACTCAAAATAATTGGCAAAGTGCGTTTTTAATTTCTAGAAAACTTTCTAGTAATGATACCTATTCTAAAAAACCTCATTTCAAATAATCATTAAGATTAAAATAAAAACCAATACTACGTATAAAAAATGGGTTTCAACTTGTGTTAATTTATTTTACATGAAACAATTTTTAGCAGTAAATTTTAATAGAAATGGCGAGTCAACAAGGTTAGTAATTTAAAACTCTAATTTGCCTACTAGTTCAATGATCTTATTTATTTGCTAGATGTCTTGACTTAATGAAAGTCCAAATTTTCTTTGTCATCTGACTTGGAGTGACTGGCGCACTGCCGAAAACTTGTTCTAAGGTATCTTGTCGTCCAGAAAATTTAATTGTATAACCACCGAAGGGCTTTCCTTTGGATTTTCTTGTGGTCTTTTTTGTACTTTTAGCTTTTGATTTTATTGTAGTTTTTTTTCTACTCCTAGTTATTGATTTTTTTATTGCCAATTCTCGAATTTTTATTACTGTTTTGGTATAATAACTTACAGGTTGTAGTAGTCATAAATTCTGTTTTTTCAGGATAGTATTCTAAATTACGTTTAGAGAAAAATATTACAATTTAGAATAATGTAAAACAAGTTCATTTTTCTGACGTAGAGCTTTTCTAAGTTTTAATTTAGATGATTTTTTAATATTTGGAAAACCAATTCCTTGAACTAAACTTATTGCTTCTTTACCACCAACAAGAAAAGGTGTAACTGTAATAATTATTTCATCAAAAAGATCTTGCCTAATAAATTCCCAATTAACAGTTCCGCCTCCTTCAACTAATAGTTTTTTTATTTTTCTTTTTACAAGTTTTTTTAGAAGTTGTTTTAGATTGACATGTTTTTTACCAGAACTTATTATATCGATGGGAAATTTATTTAGTCTTTGAAGATTTTTTTTAGTTATTTTTTTTGAAATTGCGATGATTGTTGGAACCTTATGACATGTTTTGAGAATTCTTGAGTTAGACGATATAGTTCCACTAGAATCAAGGATTATCCGTATTGGATTTTTTCCTTTAGAATATCTTACAGTAAGAATAGGATCATCACGATATAATGTGTTTTTTCCCACTAAAATTGCGTCAACTTTTGAGCGTATTTTATGAACTCTAATTTTATCTAATTTTGATGAAAATTTTGAATCTCCATTCTTTGTAGCAATTTTTCCATCAAGAGAAATTGCAGCGCTGAGAATTATGTGAGGTCTAGATTTTACCAAAAACGATCTTTCCTCCTATCATGACTGCTCTTATCGCAGTTTCAGAAGTTCTGTGAACTATTGAAGCGTGTGGTTGGTGCATTGGTTCTAAATCAATTGAATGTTTATCAATTAAAACACAGTCTGCTATATTACCAGGTTTCACTGCAAAATCTTTCTGCAGAATTTTTCCAGCATTTACAGTTGCCATTTTTAGAATCTGTTTTGGATCAATTCTTTTTTTGTTAATTCCCATTGTAACTTTCCAAAGATAGTCCATTTCTCTAAAAATGTCTGGTGAGTTGATCATAACATTATCAGTTCCAATTGCGATGTTACATTTTGTTTTAAGCATTAATTCTAGATCGGGAATGCCTTCAGCCAAGGCAGCATTTGCTCTTGGACATATAACTATTCCTCGAGTTTTCTTTGCAGCTATTAATAACTCGCTTTTTGTGGCATAGATCATATGTACCAAAAAATGTGGTTTTAGCTGTAGAGCACGTAAAGTTTCAGACTTTTTAGTCACATTTTTTGAAACTTTGATGCTTTCTTTGGTTTCTGAAGAATGAATAGCACGCAATTTTTTCGTTGTTGAATAGTATTTTAGGACAGAATTACTGTTTTCATTTGCTCCACTAACTCCAATTCCATCACATTTTTTTAAAATCTCAGATAAATCATTTCGTTTTTCTAAGGGAAGTTCCTTGTTATGTCTGATTTGACTTGGTTTTTGATAATATTCTACTCTACCTAAAATTATTGATCTGATCGGAACTTTTGTCAGGACTTGCTTTAGGAGGTTTATACCATCAATGCCACCTTCTCTAAAATCAACAAAAGTAGTGATTCCTTTTCGAACCATAGATTTACAACTGTTTTCCATAAAACGTGTAAGTTGAGAAGGTTCTGCTTTTTTTAGAATCTTTGATTTGACACCTAAAACTGGATGAATTTTTTCATCAATTGATTTGTTAATTGCTACATCTTTTGCTATAGAATCACCAATATGAGTATGCGAATTGATAAGGCCGGGAATTAGAAGTAATCCTTCACAATCAAAAGTTTCTTCTTTTGCACTAGGATGAATGTTTTTTTGAATGCGTTTGAATCGTTGTTTAGAAATCTGAGTACTTGTTGATGGAATGTATTCTAATTCGTTGCCAAAAAGTACACTAACATTTTTTAAAATCATGACGTTTCAAAAATATCTGGTTTTTCTTTACCAGAATCTCTGATCTCTCTAATAGTGTCAAGTGATTTTGTTGCAAGTTTTGCAGCTTCTCTAGGAGAAGTTCCTGTACCAATTCCACAATTGAGAGTTATTCTTTGTTCTTTTTTCAAAATGTCAAGAAATTCTCGTGCCATTTGTTTTGCATTTTCATTTGTAATCACCATAAAGTTATCTCCACCTGTAAAGAAGGTTAAAGCTTTTTTGTTTAGAAAAAATTCAGACATTTTAGAATACAGCCCAAAAATAGAAGACGAGATTTCGTAGGGCGACATTGTTTTTAGCTTTGATGTAATATTATCAACATCGAGATGCAAAATTGTAACCTTTTCATCTTTCTTACCGTTCAAAAAACCGTAGATGTTGTGTTCTTTGTTTAAAAACACCTGTGATTTTTTTCCCTCATAGGCTTTAAGATTGGCATCAAATGGAGTTTCTGCAAATCCTATGGTCATAGAAAGTTTAAGATTAAATGATGATTCCAAATTTTTTTGAATTTCAATATGATCATCAAGCGTAATTCCATTTGTGAGGGCAAAAAATTCATCAGATCTGTTTAAAAAAACAAGGGAATTTTTTTCTGAGAACAATTTCTGAATCTCCTTGTAAAGGGAGGCTTGGAACATCTGTAACTCGTGTTCTCTATCACTGCCTAGAGTCAAAGTCCAGGGTCCATAGTCGTTAATTTTGATAATCGTCAGCTGAATCATTTTTATCTAATTCTTTTGAGCTCCTTTGAAATTTTTACAACTGATTCAACAGTCCTTTCAGCAACGGGTCTTATTCTTGCATATGCTTGTCTTTCTTGCATCCCAGGTCCACTTATTCCCAAACAGACGGGTTTTTGATATGTTAATGATAGGTCGATTAATTTCCTGGCAACTGAATGGGCTATCACTTCATCATGTTTTGTTTGACCCTTGATTATTGCACCTAGAGTGACTACTCCATCTACATCTTTTTTTTTTAATAATGCATCTACTAAAATAGGAATATCAAAAGCTCCTTGAACCTTACAAGTATATTTTACATTTAATTTCAAAAGTTTTGCTTTTTCTTCAGCAACAGAAAGCATTCTAGATGTCACTTTCTCATTAAATTCTGAAACCACTATTGCAATGTTCAAAATTAATGCACCTTAGTGTATTCAATGAGTTCTTTACCATCTATAAATGGGATGGCATTTTGTTTTGCATAATGTTGAGCTTTTTCGAAGGAAAGTGCCGAATAAGTTTCAGCATCCATCATTTCACAAATTGCAGTGACAGGTACAAGTTCTGCTAGTTGTGCCAAATAAATTGACATTTCGGTATGACCCTGTCTAGAAGCAAGCAAGCCCCTTGAACCAATCAACAAGGGAACATGACCTGGGGTCTTAAATGAGGATACAAATTTGTTCCTTTTATTCTCAATTCTGAAGAGATTTGCCATTTCTCTAATTGTTAGTGCTCTATCACGATCGGTAATTCCAGTGTAAGTTTGGTAATGATTTATTGTAATGGAAAATGTAGGATGATCACCATATGGTGCGAGACCCATAATCATTTCTTTTGATTTAGAATCAAACGAATCAGAATTTGAAAGTATGTCATGCATGTATTTTATGCCAAGATTTTGTCCAAATGAATTATCAATTGCTATACATATTAAACCGCCTCCGTGTTGACGCATTCTTGCTACATGTTCAGGGGTTACAAATTCAGCTGCAGCAACCATATCGATTTCATTTTCTCGTCCTGCGGAATCATGAAGTAAAACAAATTCTCCTCGTTTAAGTGATGCAATTGCTGATTCAAGTACCATAAAAAAATTCGGTTCTGTTCTGATTATAAAGTTTACTCAAAAATTTGTAATTACCAATAAAGTAGTAGATTATTAGATTTATTTTAAAATGTATTTTCCAAGAATGTCTGTTTCAATATTTACCTTGTCACCTACATTTTTTGTCCTAAAGTTTGTAATTTTAATAGTATGTGGAATCAAACAAACTGAAGCAAGATTCTTATTTTTTTCAACAACGGTGAGGCTAATTCCATCAATTGTTATAGAACCTTTTTTCACAATGTATTTTACTAATTTATTTGGGACTTCAAGCCATACCTTAACCTCTTTAGGTTTTTTCTTAATTTTTGTTATTCTCCCTACACCATCAACATGACCTAAAACAAAATGCCCCTCTAATCTTTCACCAGCCTTTAAGCTTCGTTCAATATTGACAATACTTCCAGTTTTTAGATTTCCAAGATCTGTTTTTTTTGTGGTCTCATCAATCATTTCAAACTTTGCCAAGCTCTTAGAAAGTTTAGTTACAGTTAAACAAACTCCGTTTAAAGCCACACTTTGACCTATTTTCAATCCTTTTGCTTGCTTTCCTAAATCTACTGTCATTTGAATAGCACTACGATTTTTATTGTTTTTTGTTATCTTCACTACTTTTCCTGTACCGGTTATAATTCCAGTGAACATATATTTATGATAAAAATTGTTAATGGTATTTGAATTTTAAGGTGTTATATTTTTCATCTTTATTAGATTAGTTTTCATGAAGTTTTTTCAGCCCTTCTCCCATCATTTGTAATACACCATGCTAATTCTATTGTTTAGTAAGTTCTAATAATGCCCTTGCTCTTTTGTAATGTACTTCATCAATCATTTTTTCATCAACTATAGTAGCCCCTCTTCCTTTTTCTGAGGATTTCAAATAAGCTTTGCAAACTTTGGCTGCCCATTCAATTTCGGTTTTATTTGGATGAAAAATTTTGTGAATTATTTTAATTTGGTCTGGATGAATAATACTTTTTCCTACATAGCCTAGACGTTTACCAATATAACAATCATTTTTCAAACCTTTTTCATCTTTTAGATTTTGCCATATGGCATCAATAGCAAGAACTCCTGCAGCTTTTGCATCTACTGAAATTTTGGCTCGGGCGTATTTTGCACCCTCAGGTTGGTTAGCATATTCAATTTCCATATCATTAAGAAAATCAAATACTCCAAAAACCAGAGCAGAAATTCGGTTTGAGTATGAGGCAATACTATAAGCGTTTATTACTCCCTTGGCAGACTCGATTGATGGCATTATCTCAACAGGTTTTAGGTTACGTTTTTTCTCAATACTAGAAAGGGTTTTTTCGATTTTTTTCAGCTCTTTGATGGTATTCACCTTTGGAATTACAATGCCATCGATTCCTTTCTGAACTATTTCTTGAAGATCTTCTGGAATCTTTCCTGAGAGTGGAGAATTTGTTCTAGCATAAACTGAGGAAGAATATTGATTTCGTTCTTTTAGGGCTTTTTTAATCAGTTTTCTGGCATTTTTCTTTTGTTGTTCTGGTACGGAATCTTCCAAGTCAAAACAAACAATGTCCGCCGACAAAGTTTTTGCTTTTTCTAAAAAACGTGGATTATTTGCTGGAACAAAAATTAGGCTACGAAAAAGCTGTGTCATTAAATGACTAGATACCTTCTGGCTTCATTAAGATTTTGCCAAAGAGGCCTTTTCCAGTAAGCATTTTAGTATGAGCTTCTGCTGCTTGCTCAAAGGAAAATACTGAATCAATTTTTGATTTTATTTTTCCTCGTCCCATCCAATACAATCCTTGTTCTAATTCAGCTTTTGTTCCTTGTGTAGAACCAAGGATATTTGTTCCTTTGAAGAATATGTGACGCAAATCCATTTTTGCATCATAACCAGTTGTAGCTCCACATGTGACTAATGTTGCTCCAAATTTGAGAAGTGTAAGTTGTTTATTCCAATGTGTTTCACCAATGTGATCAAATGAAACGTCAATTCCAGCTAATTCCCCTTTTTTCTTAGCAAGTTCCTTTGTAATGGTTCTAACTTCCTTATGCCAATCATCTTTTCTATGATCAACTGCATAATCAGCACCTAATTCTTTACATTTATCTAATTTGTCTGGACTTGCAGTCGCAATTACATCACAATTGTAAAGTTTAGCTATTTGGATTCCAAAGCTTCCAACACCAGAGCCACCTCCCATTATTAGAACTGTTTGCCCAGGTTGTATTTTTGCCCTACCAACTAACATATGCCATGAAGTTAGAAGAGTCATTGAAGCAGCAGCAGCCTCATCAAAACTCACATTATCAGGTATTTTTACTACATTAACTTCTGGGAGATGTGCAATTTCACAATATGCTCCCCAAAGAGGACCTGTTTGAAATCCCCAAATAGTTCTTTTTGTGCAATCAAATTCTCTTCCATCAGTACATGCTTTACAAGTTCTGCATGACATGTTTGCATGAGAAACAACTCTATCACCTACTTTGATGTCATTTACTCCATCTCCAACTGCAATAACTACGCCCGCAGCATCAGATCCTGAGATGTGTGGAAGCTGTACTGGGATGGGATTACCTCTCATTCCCCAAATATCATTGTAATTAAGGGATGTTGCTTTAACTTGAAAAATAACTTCATTTGATTTTGGTTTTGGATCATCGACGTCTTTAACTTTAAGAATTTTTTGAAAATCATTATCAGGAGCATATTCTTCAAAAACAAGTCCTTTCATGATTAGTGTCGATCTTTTTCCCCTAATTATATTTTCTCAGAAATCAACGACGTGTTATCTTAAAGTCACGTTTTGGTTGCTGAAGAGACAATAAGATTTGTTTTAGTTGATCATCAGAAATTTGGGAATTTAATTTTCCCTGAGTGACCATACCAATAAGATAGTTTTCTACAAGATTTGCTAATTCAGGTTTTACCATTTTGATGTTATTTAGTCTTAGTCTTGCATCAGGAACAAGTAGTTGTTTAAGAATTTGTTCCTGTTTAGCTTCGATCTCTGTATCATTTACTTGTTTTTCTTGATTATCAGTTTCATTCGAATTTGAGTGACTCATAGCATTATTAGGAATATACTTTCAATTGTTGATTTTTAACAATCAATTCTTTAAGAATTTCGGTTGCTAGCTTATCAAGTTTTTGCATTCCCTGTTTAGAAATAACTCTGCCCTTCTCAGTTTTTTTAATATATCCAAGTTTTTCTAAACCATACATTGCATTTCTTATGATAGCGCCCCCTGCATCTTTGTGATGTGCCGCACCGTAACCAACCGGTTTTCCTCCCCCATATGTTCTTCTTAATTCATTAACTCCTAAAGGACCATGTAAGTAGGTTTTTCTCAAAATGGAAGCGCATCTGGTATACCACCAATCTTCTTCATAAGGCGGCCTTGTTGCGTGTGCACCAGTTTTAACAAATGAAATCCAACTCGGAGGAGGTATATCTTCGTTCTTTAGAATATCAGTTAACTTGTTTATCAACACATCAGCTGGAACATCATGTACCTTAGCCATAAAGTGACAAACTCGATAATCGTCTTATAAATCATGGAGCTATTATTTTACGATAAGTATGACCACAAAACTTACAAGTTATTCGAATTGACTTGATTGATGTTCTTCCAACTCTTATCTTTGAATTTATTCCTGGCGCAATGAAACTTTTGCATTTCTTGCAAAAAACCATTCTAAGAATATAAGGCATCCTAACTTTATGTCTCATACTTAATTTGCGCGCAAGAAAAGCCTGTCGTTGTGCCAATTGGGGGTTTGCTTTTGCATTAGAGATAGCTTTGTCAATTAAGATTTCCATTCTTTCCAATAAAATTTTTTTAGCAGCTGGCTTCATGCAAGATAATAATTAAGGTCCTAAAAATTTTGATCGTTTAATACCCATTTATGCGGTCACCGGGATTTGAACCCGGGTAACGGGCTTGGAAGGCCAGCGTACTACCAGGCTATACTATGACCGCCTAAGAAGGACAAATTTGTTGCTTACTTAAAAATTGTTTTTTCATATTCGTATAGAGTTCTTCCAACAACTACATGTGCTTCTAATGACTTTTTGTCAATGCAATACAATTCATCGATTCTATTTTTCACTAATTCAGAAAAATGTCCTTTTTGAAAGCCACCAATTACAACACTATAATTATCATCAAATATTGATGCAATGTTTTGATATGAATTGGATGTGCCTTCTATAGATAAGCCGATCACTTTTTTGGGTTTAATATGATCTAATAGTTTAGCAAAGTTCAATTCTTTTAATTCAAGTAAAATTTTTCCATCACTTTCTATCATTTTTTCTTTGTACAATTTTTCAATTAATCCCTCAAATCTATGATATGATTTTGGAATTCTGACTCCTTTACCAACGAAAATTACTTTATCATCTATTGTATGTAGATATATCATAATTTTATTCTCAAGATAAAGTGGTATAGTACAAGCTTCTAACAAACAAAGATGTACCAGATCCGGTCTTCCTCTTTTATGTTCATTGTCGATTCCTTTCATCGCTGCAAAATGCCATGAATTATCTAACAAAATTTCTGATGGTTTTTTTTCTAATTTTTTTGCATGAGAAATTACAGAGGGATGATTTTGTATTGATTTAGGAATTAGTTCAAGTGATGATTCAGCTAAGATAACAGACAGCATAATCTAAGAACTGACTCTCTGAATTTGTTTTTTAAATTCATGCCATCCTGGTTTTGGTTCTCCATCTGCATTAATCAAACCGGTACTGCAGATGTAATTACTTAGTCTTTCTATAACAAATGCACTACTTCCAAGGTTAGATGCTCCACCAACTTCTACTGTACCCTCTACACTTTGTGGATCAATAGCACATATTCCTGCTTGTTTATCATATTGCCTATACCAAGTAAAGAATTCAAATTTTGATTCGTTTTCATCATAGAGATCATATATCTCATTTAGAAATTCAACTTGCTGATTTGGGTTTCCACCAACAAAATCAGAGGTACTCCAGCTAATTTCAAAAATTGCGACCTTTTTATTTGGAACTAGTTCTAAGGCTTTCTCTAAATCATCTTTTGCTTCCTTCGGTGTTTTGTTAATATCATAAAGTGAATCAACTGGAAAATACGTAAAAGCTACAAAATCTCCAAGCGCTAATTGTTCTACGATATGTTCTAGATTTTTATTAAATATTCCATGTAGCGAAAAGGCATTTCCAATTTTAACATCTGGATGTTTTTCTTTAATTCTATCATATACATTGTTGAATAATTCGTCATAAACTGGGATAGATTCTTCTTGATATCTGAAATGTTCATCAGTTTCTCCAGCAATTATTACTGAATCAATAATATCATATCTTGATAATATTACATCTAATACTTTGACAAGATTATCTTCTGAAATTGCATTCAAGCTTGGTTTTCCTATCCAGTCTGGAAATGGTCCTAAAGTTTTTCCATTAATTATTGAAAAATACAATGTTACTATGAGGTCATGTTTTCTGTTTAGGCTCATCAAAATATCAGTTTCTTTGAAATTATACTGACCTTTTTCAGGCTCTATAATATCCCAAAACATGTAGACATTACTTCGCCCTATTCCTGTTAATGATGCATCTTCATAGGTTTGAGCTAGTTGTTGAATAGTTACTGCACTTGTTGGTGTATTAATTACAAGTCCTAATTTTTCATTTTTTGTTATAATTTTGGGTTCTATTCCATTTTGTCCAGAGTCAGAAGTAATTGCAAAAATCGATATTGCAATAATTACTACGCCAATTCCAGCACCAATGCCTACAATTGTTTTATTATTCAATAATATTGGCAGTTAGCGAAGTAGGTAAAAAAGTTGTGATAAGTGTTTATGCAGATGTGCAACCGGTGTATCCACACTCAATGCAGAGACTGCATCCCTCAACGAAGACAAGGTTGTTTTTACATGATGGACAAAGTGTTTCTTCACTTACTTCCTCCTTAACATGGGTTTCAACTGGAGTTTCTTCAGGTTCTCTGAATTTCAGTGCACGATCAACTTGAGTTTTTGTGTACAGATTTGTAATTTTGTTGGAAACAAAATCGGTAATAAATTTACTTGGTGTTACTTGGAAGGTTTTTTTAGCTTTTTTACTTGTCATATGTAGTACCTGTTTGTGTCTTGAACTATCACGATATACGGTTATTCCTTTTAGACCCATTTCATGTGCTAGCAAATAAGATGCTTTTACATCATCTACTGTAACATCATAGGGCATATTGATTGTCTTTGCAATAGCATTACCAATCCATTCTTGCCAAACGGCCTGTGCCATTAGGTGGTCTGTCCAGTGGATGTCCATTGCAGTAACAAAGACGTGTTGCATCCATTCTGGAATTTCTGGAATTTCTTTCACAGAACCATAATTGTCGGCAATTTTTGTTATTAATTCATCAGAATACAATCCATTGTCTTTTAAAACTTGTTCGAAGATTTTGTTTGTATAGAAAAATCTTCCAACAGTTACTCTTTTTTCAAATACCAAAGCAAATGTTGGTTCCATTCCATTAGAACAGTTAGCTATCATGGATAATGTACCAGTTGGTGCAACTGTGGTTGTCAGGACATTTCTTATTCCGTGAATTTTTATCTTCTCAATCAGAGCATCCCAATCAAAGAAATGTTGTTCTTTTGATTTCTCATAGTATCCAGATACTGGAATTTTTCCTTCTGGATATTCTGTTTTAGTACAAAGTGGGAATTGGCCTCTTGACTTTGCAAGCGCTACACTTTCTTCCATGGAATAATATGTTAAGGCTTCAGCGAGTTTGCATTGAAATTCATATCCTTCTTTAGAGTTGTATGGAATTCTAAGCTTGTATAGTAGATCCGCTACTCCCATTACACCTAAACCAATTCTTCTGGAATCTTTTGATGCAATATCAATCTCTTGGACCGGATAGAGATTGACATTAATTATATTATCTAAGAATCTAGTTGACTTTCTTATGATTTCTTCATATCCTTGCCAATCAAATTCGTATTCTCCATCTGCTTTTCTCTTTACAAGATTTGCCAAGTTGATAGAACCTAAATTGCATGATTCGTATGGATAAAGACTTTGTTCACCACATGGATTTGTAGCTCTTATTGGTCCACCTCTACTTTTTGCAAATACATTGTATTTGTTAATTTGATCAAAGAAGATCAATCCTGGTTCGGCACTCTTCCAAGCAGAAAGTGCAATTAGGTCAATGAGTTGGTGTGCGTTTATTTCACGAATTGGTGAATTGTCTCTTGGACTACGTAGCATGAACTTCCCCTCTTCTGTGTTAACAAGTGCATCCCAGAAGTCTTCCCAAATTCCTACACTTATATTGAAATTTTCTAAAATGCCTGGTTCTGTTTTTTGTGTAATGAATTTTTCAATATCTGGGTGCCATGCGTCAATTATGCCCATATTTGCACCTCTTCTCTTACCTCCTTGCTTTACCACCTCAGTTACTGTATTGATGATATTCATGAAGGATACAGGTCCTGATGCTACTCCTGATGTTGAGGCTACAATATCTCCTTCTGGGCGCAGGTTAGAATAGTTGATTCCAACTCCACCACCAGATTTGAAGATAAGTGCTGCTTGAGATGTTGATTTCATAATTTGTTCCATATCATCTTGCATATCTAAAACAAAGCATGCAGAAAGTTGGCCAAGACGTCCACCTGCATTCATCATTGTTGGTGAATTTGGTAGAAAATTTTGTGAGGTCATCATAGTATAATATTCTGAAATTTTCTCTCCATAGTTTTCAAATTTGTTGGCTGCCATCATTATCAACAGTTCTTTAAAACCAACTTTCATCTGTCCTTCTTCTGCCAATAAAATATAATGGTTGATTAGAGCTCGAAAGTGCCATTTGTTTAGATAGTATTCACTAATTTTGAATTTGTAATTAAAGTTATCAAGTTTATCAAGATAATCTTTTGCTTCTTCAATGTTTTGTTTAATATTACCGTCTTTTGAAAAGATCTCATTATCATAAAACAGATCACCAATTCCAACAAGAATTGCAACTCGCTCAAACAGTTGACTTGGACTTTCGTTGATCTCGCTTTTGTTGTTACGAAATAGGTATCTGGATGCAAGGACTCTAAGACTATTAATATCAAATTTTTTGGCAACAGGATCTAGAGTTTTCGCATTTAGGATTCTTATCTTTTCATCTCTTAATTTCCGGTGTTCATGTCTGTACAAAATGTAAGCCTTTGCAATATCACTATGTCCTTTCTCAATCAAAATAGATTCTACTAAATCTTGAATATCCTCTACGCTTGGAGACCTTGAGGCAGAAAATCCATGCTCAACTAGCTTTTTTGCAACATCGTCAGTTAGTTTATCGGTTATACTACGATCGGCTTTGGATGAGGCAGTAAATGCTGCATATATAGCATTTGAGATTTTATCTTTATTAAATTTCACAACCGATCCGTTTCGTTTGCGTATTTCGACGATAGAACTCTCTATTTGTGAATTATCCAATTATAATCTCCCCCTCATGAGGTAGAATTCAAATGATTATAAATTTATCAACTAATAAAATTTGATCCAGATCAGGTTTAGCTTAACTTATTTTAAACAGTTTTTATGAAATTCATAAAATAATATTTTTGAACTTTTGCATTATACATCTAGTCCGAAAAACGTATTTTTGATTTTTTAGGCAATGAATTTTATAATAATGTTTTCGTATAGTTATTGATCTGAAAAGAACAAATTTTTGGTTATAAGTTGATTGAAACCGACTACGCTTTTACGAATTTCGTATCATGTATGGTGATTTGCATTTTATACACTTGTCTGATAGTTTTTCATCTTTGTAGCCACACTCACCACAAATTGATATTTCCTTTACAGCCTTGAATGAAGATGTAAGTGAGGCTGTCTTTTCTATTATATTTTTTATATCGTCAATCTTGGATTCGTTATCTAGTTGAAGGTGTACAAGGAGACCTCCATTTAGTATATTAGCAATTTTGTTGCATTCAGAGATCTTTTCGCTCTTGTTTGTCAATTTAGCAACTTCAGATCCCGTTAGGATTATTCCCTCAGAATAGGAATCATTTTCTAAGACATTTATGAGTGAGTTTTTGCCATATTTTTCTCCGTCTAGGAAAGCAAATCTTGAAGTTCCATCACTTTGGGTCATACATATTCTGACATCTACTTCGAGTTCTTTTCCTTTCTTTGTTGCTATATCTACAGCTGTTTCAATAACCCCGTGTAAAATTTGTCGCCCCTCTTTATTGTCTTGATAACCAAGAATGCTAAAGATTGCTTCTCGTAAACCAACTAGATTAAGGACAAGTGAGATCGAATTACTTTGCATATATTGAGTGTTTTTTGCAAGAATTGGATTAAGACCACGTCTAGTCAGATCAGAAATGTCTTTCGCTCTTAACGCCATAGAAGAAAGTGCCGGTTTCATTAATAGAGCTAATCTTGCCCTAAAGTAAGTTTCGTCTTTATTTGATTCAAATGCAAGACGCGGCAGATTAATTGAAATGGATTGTAATTTTATTGCAAGTAAACTAGAATTCTTGTTAGTATGATTAGAGATTCCTTTACTTGATACTGATCCCTTCGCAAAGAAAATTTTTCCGCCAAGGGAAATAATTTCTGCAAGTGTTTTTGATACATTGGTTAATTTACTTTTTTCATAATCAATAATTAAACCAATATTTGGAATGGGTGTAATTCTCACGTAGTTTTTGTAAGCTGAAAGAATTGTGTTAATTATTTTTGTGTCAGAACCTAATTGAAGTCTAAATGAAGTTTGTGGTGTTGTTTTATGGTAGTTGGAAGTTATAGATATACTTGCAAATGCATTTGTAAGTTTGTGTTCTAATTCTGAAATATTATTTGTGTGTTTTGTGAACAATGGTACAAGTCCATTAATTACAACTTCTTGAGATGCTTCTTTTAAAAGTAATGAAACGATCGCTGAAAGTGAAGAGGTAAGATCATCCAGATCTTTTATTGATGGAATTCTAGATGTCTCAAGATATTTTCCACCAAGGTCGATTCCATCATCAATCAATTCTTTAACGTTAACAAAAATGGTGTCAGGCACCAATGACCAGGTTCCTGGGTTTGTGATGTGGAGTTCGCCTGAAAGGTGAGAATCGGCTACATCTTTTGGAAGGGTGTTTGTAATCAGATGTTCAGCAAAGACCTTCTGGCCAGTTTTAAGTAGCATGCCCCCAGCCCCGTTGTCAACATTAGTCACATTTGCTAGCATCTCCTGAACGTCAAAGACAGGCAAACCTAGTCTTGCCAGTTTGTTTCGGTATTCTTCATGACCGTGTTCTAAAAGAACTGAGTTTGTCATTTCGCGTATAAGAGAACCAGTGAGGTAAGTTGTTTGATATTTATAAATCCTATTTTCAACTTCTTCAGTTATTTTTTGAGCAAGTTCCAAAGGAAGATTTCCCTCACGTACAAGAGATTGAATGATCTTATGTGAACTAAATTCCTCAATTGATTCATGTGAAGTTCTGACATACATTTTTCCGCTTTCAATAATTGATCGTTCTTCAATTTGTCTAGCCAAACTAAGGACTAGTTTCCCGAGATTTGTAATGGTATAACGCCTTTCAGCTTTATTAAGAGCGACTAGAGATTGTCTTAGTAATTTTCTCAAATGGTATGCAAATTTTCCACTTTCTTTTTTTGACTTAAATCCAGCAAGGGATTTTAATTCTGAATAAGTTAGAGGTCCCTTTGAATTCAAAATTTTTAAAATTTCAATTCTGTTTGGGCTTGCCATAACAGAAAAAATCATCCTTACCCGCTTTGATGATGATTGTAAAAGACTATTCCTTGGAAGCTCCGCTACTTCCTCTTCCAGTTCCATACTCATGTCTAGAAAAAGAGGACTAATTAAGATTTATGACTGTATCATATGATTGTACTAATTAGTTCTCTTGAACATCTAATGAAAACTCAGATGTTAATAATGGGTGCCCACATGATGGACATTTGTTTTTGTAAGGATTCATTACAACTTTTAAAGACTTTAACATTTTCATGTTAGTGATCTGTTCACCGCACTTGCCACAAATGATTTCAACTGACATGAAAGTAATTCTTTTATCAAATTAATTAAAAATCTAATTTGATTTTTTTAATGATCGCACTAAATTATTTTACTGCTTTTCGATGAGGATTCCACGATCATCAAAACCAGTGATTTTTGCCTTTGTTCCAATAGGGAGTTCAGATGTGTTTTTAACTCCTGCCATAAATCCTGAAATCTTCAAGTCTGATTCATCTAGATTAAGGATTACCCAAGCATATGGAGTGTATTTTGCAAAGCCTGATGGGGGAACAGTGATTATGGTGTAGGTAACGACTGTGCCTTTGCCCTCTAAAACAGCATTCTCAAATCCCTTGTTGCCACACTTTTTGCAAAAATAAATTGTCGCTAAATCAAGTTCACCACATTTGGTGCATTTTTTAGCTAAAACTTTACCTGCTTTGGCATTATCTACAAATTCTTGTTTTGCAGACATTTTACACACTTTGAAAAATATGAACAGCGCAACTTGCGCCAGTTGCACCAAAGTTATGTGTTAAACCAATTCTGGCATCCTTAACAGTTCTTTCACCAGCCTTTCCCGTAAGTTGCTCAAAGACTTCTACCACTTGTCCAACTCCGGTAGCCCCAATGGGATGTCCCTTTGATTTTAGTCCACCCGATGGATTTAGTGGAATTTCTCCATTACGTTTGGTTTGTCCTTCACGAACACCTTGAACACCTTTACCTTTTTCAAAAAAACCAAGATCCTCACTATCTATTATTTCAGCAACCGTGAAACAATCATGAACTTCAGCAAAATCAATGTCTTTTGGAGTAATCCCTGCCATCTTGTATGCTGCTTCAGCTGCAATTTTTGTACTTGGTATGGTGGTCATATGCTCACGACCTTGCAGTGCTGCAGGAGAACCACCACGTCCTGATCCAATAACATGGATGTAGTCTTTGCTGTGTTCTTTTGCAAATTTTTCACTACAAAGAACAACAGAGCTTGCACCATCAGAGAATGGACAACAATCATAAAGTTTTAGTGGACTTGCAACAACAGGTGACTTCATTACATCTTCAATTGTGATCTTTTTTCTTAGATGGGCTTTAGGATTAAGTAAACCATTGTCATGATTCTTTACAGCAACTTCTGCAAAATCTTCCTCTGTAGCTTTGAATTCTGTCAAGTAAGCTAGTGCCATTGATGCGAATAATCCAGGAAATGAAGCTCCAGCTTGTCCTTCATAAAAGAAATCAGAACAATAAGAAAAATATGTTGTTGTCCATTCGGTTCCTGTGTGTGTAATTTTTTCAACTCCTGTAACAAGTATTGCGTCATAGAATCCAGCAGCAACATTTGCAAATGCTTCCCTAAAAGAAACAGAACCACTACCACAAGCTGATTCTATTGTTAATGATGGTTTTTCAGGTATTCCTAAATTGCTCATTATTACAGGTCCTAAATGCACCTGTTTGTCAGCAACACCAAATACATTTGAAATGTAACCTGCGTTGATCTCTTTGGGTTGAATCCCAGCACTTTCAATGGCTTCTGCTGAAGCTTGAATGGCAATATCAGAAATACTGTCTTCTAATTTACCATATTTGGTGCCTCCAGCACCAAGAACACAAACCTTTTCCACAAAATTTGCTGACCAGATTCCCTATAAAAATTAAACATGTAATTTTATTGTAGAAAATCTTGAGCAAGAAATATTCTCAACAAAGTTCAATTCAAATTGTCAAGAGTGAAAAAATTCTAAAAACTCGAAATGCAGTAAAGCCTACAAAAAGAATTACAAACTTGCTCAAAAACGAAATTAATCAATATTATGATGTTAATGGTTATCTTTCATGGTCTGCAAAGAAGAAAAAGTATATAATTTTAGGTACGAATTCTCCTAAAAATGGATTAGTAGAATGTCCAAGTTGTCACGTGGGACAATTAATGGTAATAAATTCCAATAAAACTAAAAAACGATTCATTGGTTGTTCCAATTATTATAATGGTTGTACTGCATCGTCACCATTGTTTCAAAAAGCTAGACTTAGAGCTACTAAACAAAAATGTGTGGTTTGTTCATGGCCAATAATAATATTTAGATATTCTCGAACTCAAAAATGGAATAAACGATGTGCAAATATTAATTGTGAAAGTAACACTCCTAAATCCTAAAGTTTGAATAAACGTCAGTTCTTCGGTTTTTTAATAATGGCATAACACTTCTTGTTTTCTTTACTTTATTTATTGAAATGTTAACAAAACCAATTCCTTGGTGCTTTTTCATATCAAGTAAAATTTTTCCCATTGGATCCACAACTAAACTTCTGCCACAATAAATATTTCCTACTTGATCTGGTGCTATTACATAACATCCGTTTTCAATCGCACGTGTTTTGTTAATTGTAATCCAATGTTCTTCTTTCATTTCTCCCTTAACCCAAGCCGAAGGTACAACCAATATTTCTGAACCAGATGATGCCAATATTCTTGACATCTCAGGAAATCTCAAGTCATAACAAATCAACATTCCAATTCTTCCAACACTAGTTTTGCATGGTTTAACAATTTTTGAACCTGGAACCATCTTGTTTGATTCTCTAAAGCCTAAAGCATCATAGAGATGAATTTTCCTGTAGGTTGAAACAACTTTACCAGATTTGTTGATGATAAAGGAGGTGTCATAAACTCTATTTTTCTTCCTGCTTTTTTCATAAAATGTGCCAACTATTTGGATAGAGTTTTTCTTGGCGGATTTTACAATTGTTGTAACAAAATTGCCATTAATTGTTTCAGCCAAAGATGCTAGTTTGCTTGATGTTTGTGAGGAAGGACTGTAAAACATCATAAATTCTGGAAATGCACAAAGCTCCGCACCTTTATTTGATGCTTTGTCAATGTAGTTTAGAATTTTTTTTAGATTTTGATTTTTGTTAGTTGAAGCTTTGAATTGTACAATTGCAACTTTTGACATAAATTCCGATAAAATGAATAAAATAAAAAGATAAGTTATAGTTGATTTCCTGCCATGAACCAGTTTTCTTTAGGATTATCCTCAAAAACAACTATCACATGATTTTCTTTAGCCTTCAGAATTTGTACTGCTGATTTTGTAATTGCTTTTGCAAACTCTTCTTTTTGTTCTTGCGTTCTTCCTGGATACATTGAGACCGTAATTATTGGCATGTATTGTTACAACGTATGTATGATTTATTCTTAGATTTAGTAATCTCTTCTCCAACCGTATCTTGTTCCATATGTGAATTCTGAACTGTGAGTTTTTTTATAGAGAATGCCAGAAGCAAAGCCAATCGCAAATCCTCCTATGTGAGCCATAAATGCAATTCCTCCTCCTCCAATACCAAAACCACCAACGACGAATGGAAGAATGTTTTGAAATACCAACCAAAAAGGCAAGAACCACCTTGCTTGAATGTGCATCATTCTCCAGAAAAATCCCAACATCATGAATGTCAGGATACGGGCCTTTGGAAATATAGCAAGGTATGCACCTAAGATACCTGAAATTGCACCTGATGCACCAACTGCAGGAATTGAACTTGTTGGATCAACAACAATGTGAGCTAGTCCTGCAACTATTCCCCATAGAAGGTAAACTCCAAGAAACTTGGCTCTTCCAAATTTTAATTCAATGTTATCTCCAAAAATCCACAAAAACAACATGTTCCCTCCAAGGTGCAAAAGACCTCCGTGTAAGAATGTCGAGCTGAGCAAAGAAACAAAAGGCATGTCTGGACAAAGAATTTGGGTTCCTTGAATCATTATGTGACCTGAACCTGTGATACAGGTAGGCACAGCTCCCCATTCAAAAAATAATTGGGCAGCACGTGCGTTGCTAAATTCCCAAAACTAACCCGTGTATGCTATT
>JADFLH010000038.1 GCA_022564515.1 Nitrososphaerota archaeon | reverse complement strand
TAGATTATTTGAAAAAAGTGAAAGGTTGGAAATACAAAATAACAAGTGCCTCCTCAAAAGTTCCATCCCGTCAAGGAGAAAATTTGCAACTTAAAACTCAACAGGAAATTGTTACAGGCGATAACAGTGTTATTGGCGGAATGTATTATTTGACAAGCGCAATGAGAACTTCCGGTGTAATGTATCTTTTACCTCCATTAAAAGATTCTACTGACAATCTATCAGCTTTACTAGAAAGTATTGGTACAGTCAAAAGGACGCTTCCTCCAAAATGGACTGAAAAAATTATAATTCCGAATATTACAGATTTAGAAAATAAAATTAAAAATAATAATAATGAAATTTCAAAATTAAATACTGAAAACAAAAAATTTCTGGATGAAAAGCAAAAGCTTGAAAAATATAAAATATTATTGTATGGGACCGACGATGAGCTGCATGATGTTGTAATTGATGCTTTGAAATTGCTTGGCTTAAAAAATGTTAGAAAAGGTCCTACTGGAAAAGATGACATTCTATTTGATCCAATTAATTCTAGTATTGATATAGGTACTATAGAAGTTAAAGGAGTAAAAAATGGAGTACATTTAGATGATTATAGACAACTAGACCATTGGGTAACAAACTACATTCCTGAAAAGAAAAAAGTGAAAGGAGTGATGATTGCAAATACACATAAAGAAAAAGACCCTAAAAATTCTGAACCAGAAAGAATGGATTTTTCAAATTTTGAAGAATTTTACAAGCCAAGAAAACTAGCTACTTTACCCACAATCACTCTTTTAAAATTAGTACAGAAAAAATTGGATGGAAAAGCTGTTGATCCTAAAAAAATTGAGGATGTTTTGATAAATACAGATGATGTAATAAAAATAGATGATTTTTTAAATTAAAAATTAGGAATTAACTTCTATTCTTTTTTCCAAGTTTGTTAATTGCCTAGATAAATTATCAACAATTCCTCTAAGCTCGAGGTTATCTTTCTGCAATTCTGAATAGTTCTGGTCAATTTTTTCAGTATCTGCAATCGTGACTGCATGTTCAATATCTCGATAAATTTGTGTCCTGGCTTTATCACTCTGCCTATAATACACCAGTTTGAGACTTTGGTGTCCCATTAATGCCTCAGCAAAATCTGATTGGTGGGCGTCTGTAACCTGGGTCTTAAACCATGCGCGAAAGGCATGAAAATGAATTTCACTTCTACTGTTTTCTGATTTTTTGTTTAGTTCTGGATTGTGTCTAATTACTCGGTCAAGTTGTTGTTGCAAGTTATGGCAGGTAGTAGCGACACTTTTTGCATATCTTTCTTCAGAGATCATAGATACAAGCTGAAATTCAAGATGTTTTACTCTATCAGAACGATTGTCTTGTTTAGCTCTTTTTATTCTGTCTTCATGTTGTAATAAAAATACATAATCATCGTTTTTCCTTGGAGGCGTTAATCTTGTCAAATAGTCTTTTAGAGCTTGGGTAGCCTCTGAGCTGATGTGGGTAATTCTGGCCTGTCTTGTTTTTGTAGTTTCAGCTTGAAGGATTATGGTCGTAGGGTTTGTGGTAAAGTCGATGTCAGATAGCCTCAATTGGACCAGTTCGGCCAAACGCATGCCGCTTGAACAACACACAAGAATGCAAGCAGCTAGCTTCCTATTTGCCAGCCGCATAAGTCTGTTGATGATTTCTTTAGTTAACCCTTTTTGATATACAGATACTGTTCGAGGAAGTCTGAAACGTTGCTTGACATCTTCGTTATAGATCTTGCAGCCTTCTCCATTTAGGAATTCTTTTGCCACCTTGATGTAGTTCTTGATTGATACTGCGCTGTAACCCAGCTTGTCTTTTCCAGGTCTTTTGCATTGGGATAGGTATGTATAATAATTATCCAGAACTTCGATTGGATCTAATTTCGATGATTCTTTGATTCTGTGTAATAGTTGTAATAGATCGAAATTATAGTGAATTCCAAGAAACTTGTTAAATTGTCTTAGTGATGATTCGTAGGTCCTTTTTGTGGCAAAACTTTTGGAAATTCTAAATTTACGATTCAAGAAATTTGTTATTTTATCCTCAAGGGTTTGGATTTGCATTTGTGAAGATGGCTGCTTGTCGGGTTTACTTAAAGACCGAGGTAAAATCATTGTAAAGTGATGCGATACAAGCATAAATACTTGCACCCAAGATTCTCATTTATTGAGCGAGCTTGCCATAAATTGCGAACCCCTAAACAGAATTTTAGAGGGTAAAAATATTTCTCAACAAGAAGCTTTGGAAATTTTTCATATTTCTGAAAACGAACCTTACGAGCTTTTTCAAATAGCTCAGATTCTCAGAAAAAAACACAAAGGAAACACTGTAAGTTTTTCAAAAAAAGTATTTTTTAATTTGATTAATTTGTGTAAGGACACATGCTCATATTGTACATACAAAGCAGAACCTGAAGAATCAAAGTTATCATTAATGTCAAGAAACGATGTACGGCAATTGATTTTACTTGCAAAAAAATACAAATGCGTAGAAGCATTATTTGTTACTGGAGAACGACCAGAACAAAAATACGAAGAGGCTAGAACCTGGTTAAAATCAAATGGTTTTCACAGTACCTCGGAATATTTGGTACACATTTCAGAGTTGGCTCTATCAGAAGGCCTATTTCCTCATACAAATGCTGGAAATTTAACCAAGGAAGAAATGCGTGAACTGCAAAAAACTAACGCCAGCATGGGCCTCATGTTGGAAAATGTTAGTGAACGCCTCTCAGAAAAAGGCATGCCTCATTATTTGGCTTCAAGTAAAAAACCAAAAGAACGTTTGCAAGTTCTTAAAAATGCAGGTGAGCTTGGATTGCCAATGACAACTGGAATACTTGTAGGCATTGGTGAAACGCCTTGGGAAATAATTGAATCAATTTTTGCAATAAAGCATCTCAATGACAAATTTTCAAACATTCAAGAAGTAATTCTACAAAATTTTCAACCAAAACCAGACACCATAATGAGCGATTTTCATGCAGCAAAAGAATACTACTTCAAAATTGTGATAGCCTTAACAAGAATTATTATGCCCGAAATGAATATTCAAATTCCTCCCAATTTATCTCCTAGATCATATCAAACCTTTCTTTCAGTTGGAATAAATGATTGGGGCGGAATATCACCATTAACGCCTGACTATGTTAATCCTGAATTTTCGTGGCCTGACATTAGTAAAGTTGATGAATGTTCTAAACAAGCTGGATTTAAGCTAGAATGCAGATTTCCTATATACCAAGAATTTTTTTCATTTCTTAATTCAGAATTGAGGGAAAAACTAGCTGCTCTTGAAAATGAACAAGGGTTTGTAAAAGAGGAGTATTGGAAATGACTTTACAGATTGGGAAATTGGATAGTTTACTAAAAAAATCAGATTCATTAATTGCTGAAACTCTGAATCGTGCTCTATCTGAAAAAGAAATTTCTGAAAAACAGGCCATTGAGTTGTATTATGCTGAAGGAGTTGATTTTCATCTTATTGGTATGGTTGCTAATGAACTTCGTAGACGGAGAGTGGGTGAAATCGTCACCTATGTTGTAAATCGAAATATCAATTTCACAAATGTTTGTATCAAACAGTGTGGGTTTTGTGCATTTAGCAGAGATTTTAGAGAAGAAGAAGGTTATTTTTTACCAATAGAAGAAATTGTAAGACGCGCAAAAGAGGCACACAGTTTTGGAGCTACCGAAGTCTGCATTCAGGCTGGATTGCCTCCAGATTTGGACTCGAATTACTATGAAAATATTTGTAGAGCAATTAAAGTTGAAATTCCTGATATTCATATTCATGGATTTTCTCCAGAAGAGATACTTTATGGTGCTACTAGGTCTGAAGTTTCAATTCGTGAATATTTAGTTAGACTCAAAGAGGCAGGAGTGAATTCACTTGCAGGCACGGCTGCAGAAATATTAGATCAAGTATTGAGAGATAATATTTCTCCAGGAAGAATTAGTGTTAAAGATTGGGTCGAGGTAATAACTACAGCTCACAAACTTGGAATTAACACAACAGCAACAATGATGTTTGGCCATATAGAATCTCCAGAACAACGTGTAAGACACATTACAAAACTACGTGATATTCAAAAACAAACGGGTGGTTTTACAGAATTTGTTCCGTTAAACTTCATTGCACGCGAAGCTCCAATGTATAAACATAAACTCCATGAAGGAATTAGAAACGGTTCCAGTTCAAAAGATGTTCTACTAACACATGCAATTGCGCGAATTATTCTTAATAATTGCATTGATAATATTCAAATGTCATGGGTTAAAGAAGGTCAAAAAATGGCACAGTTATTGTTAATGTGGGGCGCAAACGATTTTGGTGGAACATTGATGAACGAAAGTATTTCAACCTCCGCCGGTGCACAATATGGTCAACTAATTAAACCAAAAACAATTAGAAGACTGGTAAGAGAAGTTGGGAGAATTCCTGCTGAAAGAAATACAAATTATCAAATTCTTAGAAAACTCGAGAATGAAAATAAAACTAGTAGTGCACTTGATGATCTAGATGATGATTCAAAGTTTGGATCCTATTTTGAGTTAATTAAAATTAATAAATTCAAATTTCAAAATCCAAGGCGAAATTAATTGACAGCCTGCGACAGGGCTATTGATTTTGTAAAAACCAAAGGAATTGATGAATGTGAAGTAGTTTCTGTGAAAAGAAAAGTCATCACTGTAAGAATTACCGATTCACAAATTGCAGAAACAAAGGAAAATCTTGAGCAATCAATGGGATTTAGAATTATTCATCAAAAGAGGATATCCTCATCCCAAACCTATATCCCCGAAAATTTCAAAAATTCCATTGAGCAGGCCATAGAATTATTGAATTTTACCAAACCAAAACCATTTTGGAAATCTTTGCCTTCCAAATTTAAACAAAATACCCCTCTAGAAGGGGTTTTTGATAAAAAACTAGTAGAAATTACTGGCAGTGAGGCTACAGAAATAGCTCAAACTATGATTGATTCAGCTTTAAATCCAAAAATATTTTCTATAACAGGCTCACTTAACATTATTTCAGAAAATTTTTTAGTTTCAAACACAAACAGCCTTAGACTGGAAGAAAATGCTACTTACATTTCAGGTACCATTAATGCAGATTCCAATGTTGGCAACTTTCCAGTAAGTGGTTTTGGGCAAGCATGTTGTAGAACATTACAAAAATTCACACCTGAAAAAATTGGAGAGGAGGCAAGAGATATGTGTGTTAATTCCATTAATCCTCAACGTTGTGAGTTTGAAACTTGCTCAGTAATTTTTGAACCTTACTCAGTTGGTGAAATACTTGTTTTTGTACTTTCATCTAACTTTAACCTTAAAACATATGCTGAAAAACACAGTTGTTTTTTTGAAAAAATTGGAGAGGATATATCTGTCAAGGATTTTTGTTTACTAGATGATCCTCATGTCCCTGAAGGGATTAGAAGTAAAACCTTTGATGATGAAGGGGTTCCAACAAAAATTACACCCTTAGTTGAAAAAGGAGTTTTCAAAAATGTTTATTCAGATTCTTATAATGCATTCAAAGAGGATGGTGAACAATACGGAAATGCGTCAAGACCAGGTTCTCCAATGGGTCGGAGTACAGAGCCTATCCCCATACCATCTCCACATAATCTTAGAATCAAAAGCGGCAAAGTTTCTCAAGATGATATCATCAAAGATACTAAAAAAGGGATTTTGGTTGGGAGGCTATGGTACACATACGCTATAAATCCAATCAAAGGAGATTTTTCTTGTACAGCAAGAAGCGGGGTAAGAATTATTGAGGGGGGGGAAATTAGGATGCCAGGAAAATCAGTTAGAATAGTTCACAATATTTCAAGAATGTTAACAAATATCTCTGCCATAGGAAATAACGTAAGAAATGTTTTGCAATGGGCATCCTTGCCATCAATTTGTCCTAGTCTTAAGGTTGAAAACATCAAAGTCTTGACAATCTAGATAGTTACAAAATCTTAATAAAAAATGTAGTTGTAAGAAAAATGAAATAAGCTAATACCAGACCTATACCAATTCGGCGTGAAATCAAGCCTGTTTTCATTACAATGAGTAGGACAAGACCAAATCCAATCATAATTGCATAGTCTACGAAAACTTCAGATGCTATTGAAACTCCTGCGATTGTAGCTCCAATTCCCATTATCATCAAAATGTTGTATATATTACTACCAATGATGTTTCCAATTCCTATGTCGGTGTGACCTCTGCGAATAGCTATTACTGATGTAATTAGTTCTGGAAGTGAGGTTCCGATTGCTATTACAGTTATCCCAATTATTCTTTCAGAAAGACCAAATGATTGAGCCAAGATTACTGCATTATCAACAGTCAGTATGGCACCTACATATAACAAAACGATTCCAATTGCAATTAATCCTAATGAACGTGAGTAAATATCTTTTTTCTGAAAAATCTCATCGGCTATTTCTTTTCTTTGTTTTTTTGCGTCTTTGTAAATGAAGACAGTAAAAATGATTAGTGAAAAAATTAACAAAATCCCATCATATTGAGATATTTCACCATCAATAGATAGCACAACTATCAAAAGAGAAACGCCAATCATAATTGGTACTTCTTTTTTTATTGTAGCCTTTTTGACAACTAGTGGTGCAATTATGGCCGCTATGCCAATTACCATTCCAATATTTGCGATGTTACTTCCAATGACATTACCTAGAATTATTGCACTGTGTTCTCCAGCTGCTGCAATACTTGCAGCAAGTTCAGGCGTTGATGTTCCATAAGCTACAACGGTCATGCCAATTATCAACTTGCTTATTCCAAGTTTTTTAGAAATGGCAACTCCGCCACTAACTAACCAATGTCCACCGAAGCACAACATACCAAGTCCAACTATTGTCAAGGCTGCATTGATGGCAATTTCCATGTTGGTTCATGAAATCACATTTGTTTAAAGGGGCATTCTTATGCATAATTCACTATTCTAACAATATGTGTTGATTGCAAATCTACATTGACAATATTCTGATTTAATTCAAAAAATTAAGATGTCACTCTTATCAACATATAGTATAACTAGTGTATTCATGCTAAAATTTGACATCTGGGAGAACAGCAAGAGTTATGACCTGAATAAGAATCAATTACAGTTCGTATCAAATCTTAATGAGTTTAATTAGGCAAGAAATAATTGGTTTTCAATCGGTATCAGCATTACAACATGGCAACTTTTCATGTTCTTTCTTATAATCCTCTAAAAGCTGTTTTTTGCGTTCTTTTGGGTTTTCAACGAACGTTCTTTGATAAGTATGGGTTTTTTGTTTACAAGCATCATTCTCAAAGTTTGTATCAACATACTTTGCAAATTCTTTCTGAAGATTATCACTTTCTCCAATGTAAATTACATCTTGGTTTTTGTCATAAAGAATATACACACCAGGCTTGGCTTTAACAAATCTTGCACTTTGAAGCCACAGGTGAACCTTCTCATCAAGAATCTCCATGTTAATTTTCAATTCTCTATAGGGTAATAAAGTAATTGTTCCACTTCCTGAAGAATAATGATGTTTTATGGTCCACAAAAAGAAGATTGTGCTAAAGAGAAAATGGCAAATAACATGCTTGTTTATGCAATGTTACAAATCAGTAAATGATAGAAATTTAATTATTACGTTCTAATTTTCAAAAAAACTCACAAATAAATACAAATAACAATGACATTTCTTGTGGGTAAACGACAAGTCAAAAGCGAGAGTGAATTAAAAAAAATCCGCTTACCCGAAGAAGGGGAGATGTTTGGCAGAGTACTAAAAATTCTAGGAGGCGATCAACTTTTAGTAAAATGCACAGATGATATTACTCGAAGAGGTAGAATCAGAGGCAAACTAAGACGTAGAATCTGGATTAGGGAAAATGATATTGTAATAATTGCCCCTTGGGATTTCAAACAAACTGAAAGAGGGGATATTTTGTGGCGATTTACTTTGCCACAAGTAGACTGGTTAAAACAAAATGATCATATTCCAAAAGATTTGTAACTTTTTCGTAATATTAAAATTTGCGATGCGGTATAATATAGTAAAATGGTACTTGTCTGGATTGGAATTGCGGTAGGAATTTTAATAGCAATAATTCTAATTGTTAAGATAGCAAAAACTCCCTCACATGAGGCAATTAGTCTTGGTTTATACTGCAAAATATGTGGGATTAAAACAAACGGCCTAAAATGCCTAAGATGTGAAAAAAAAGTAAGATGAGGAGGATGTTTTTTCATACGACTAATAAAGGAATGCAGACATTGTGGGAGAGATTTTCAGAGTATGTCAAGTAAATTTTGTTCCTCAAAATGCGCAGAAGAAGTAGGCGAGAAATAAAACTGGAATATTTTATTGTAACACAGATAATTATTGGATACGATGCAAAAACAAGTTGAAAATACAAATGATAGTTATGAAAAAATTGAATGCGGGCGATGGGATTTGAACCCACGAACTCCTAAGAGACTAGCCCCTCAAGCTAGCGCCTTTGGCCAGGCTGGGCGACACCCGCAACGAAATTTTCATGCATGGTTTTTATAATCCTTGATTACTTTTCGGAAACATGCTAGTACCAGTTAGATGTTTTACTTGTGGTAATCTTATTGCAGACAAATTTGAAGATTACCAAACCAAAGTAAAATCAGGAGAAGAACCTTCTCAAGCTCTTGATTCATTAGGAATTAACAGGTATTGTTGCAGAAGGATGTTATTAACTTCTGTGGAAACAATTCATCAAATAATTCCTTTCTATGAAGCAATTCAAAGAAGACATAATGAAATTCAATCTGAGCTAGAATAATTTGTCAAAAATTACCTCTATAACGGGTAGAATTCTCTACAATAGTCGTGGCAATAAAACAATCGAGGTTGATGTTAAAGCAGACAAGAATTTCCTTGGACGAGTTTGTGCTCCATCAGGTGCCAGTGTGGGTAAGCACGAAGCTGTTAGTTTTCCTAATGGAAAACCTGAGGAAGGTTTGAGAATTTTAAAGGAAAACGCTAACAAATTTCTAAACCTTGATCCGAGTGATCTGAAATCTGTTCATGAATCTCTACGTTCAATTGACCCAACAGAGAATTATTCCATAATTGGGGGCGCCCTAGCATTCGCTGTAACAATTGCAGCAATGGAATCAGCCTCAATGGCTTTAGGAGAGCCCCTTTTCAAAACTCTTTCAAAGGAAGAAGAATATAGATTCCCATTTCCTCTTGGAAATATTCTTGGAGGGGGATCACATGCTGGTCCCGGAACTCCAGATATCCAGGAAATTCTAATTTGCGCATTAGGATCAAAAACTATTAGAGAAGCAATAGAAACAAACTTTGCTGTACACCAAGAATTGAGATCTGTTCTGGAAAAAACTTATCCAGATTTTACTTATGGGAGGGGTGATGAAGGTGGTTGGGCACCAAAATTAACAAATGAAAAAGCATTAGAACTCTCAGCTAAAGCGTGTGAAAATCTTGGATTTAGTTTAGGAGATGAAGTATCACTTGGTGTTGATTTTGCTTCTTCAACGCAATGGAATGAACAAAAAAATAGATATGTATATGATAGAGGGGGTTTTGAAAATTCTCCAGAAGAACAAATTGAATTTGCATCAAATATTATTAAAAAATACAAACTAATCTATGCGGAGGATGCAGTTCATGAAGAAGCCTTTGAAGATATGGCGGAACTTTCAGCAAAATTTCCTAAAACTCTAATTGCTGGAGATGATCTTATTGTCACAAATAAAAAAATTCTAAAAAAAGCAATTAATGCAAAATCTTGCAATGCAGCAATTCTTAAAGTGAATCAAGCAGGAAGTCTTTTTGATGCTTTAGAATTTGCCAAGGAGGCAAATGACAACAACATAAAATTAATTACTTCACATAGATCTGGTGAATCAACTGATTCTCATATTTCGCATATTGGGATTGCCACCAAGTCAAAGATGCTTAAAGTTGGAGTGGTTGGGGGCGAAAGAGTAGCCAAATTAAATGAGCTTATTCGACTTTCGGAGCATGATTTAATACGCGGTATGGCAGAAATTTAAAATCACATGAGCCAACAAGGTGCAACGTCAGATATTAAGAAAAAAATCCTTTCCACAGGAATCAGGGTGGGGACTCAAGTAAAAACTAAGTTCATGAAACCATACATTACTAAGGCAAGTCCTGAAGGTCTTTACATAATTGATTTGGACATTACACTTGAAAGAATCAAAATAGCAGCTAAATTTATCAATAGAGTGGGTATTGAAAAGGTAATTGTTTGTTCTGGAAGAGAATATGCAAATACCCCGATTGAAAAATTCTGTGAAATTACAGGAGCCATTGAAATGTTGGGGAGGTTTATGCCGGGAACTTTAACTAATCCCTCATTACCATATTACATTGAACCAAAACTTTTGCTGATTTCAGATCCTCAAGTGGATTCTCAAGCAATTACCGAAGCGACAAATGCGGGAATTCCAGTTATAGGAGTTTCAAATACGGATAATATCACCTCAAAGGTTGATTTGGTTATTCCTGCAAATAACAGAGGAAGAAAATCACTTGCGACCATCTATTGGTTGTTGGCCCGTGAAATTTTAATTGAGCGTGGCGAACTCAAAGAAGACGAATCGTTGAAATATGAAATAGATGATTTTGAAACCAAGATTTCTAAAGAGGAAATAGAATAATGCAGATAAGAACACCAGCTGTTGCTGGAATGTTCTACCCTGATGAAAAAAATGAGTTGAAAGAATTGGTCCATAAATGTTTTTTACATAAATTTGGGCCTGGAAAACTTCCCCCTACAGACACTAAAAAGAAAATTTATGGTGTAATTTGTCCACATGCTGGTTACATGTATTCAGGTCCAATAGCTTGTCATTCTTATTATTCAATTTCATTAGAATCACCAGAACTTTTTATCATAATAGGACCAAATCATTTGGGGATAGGATGTAACGTTGCTTCGATGATAGATTGTGGTTGGGAAACCCCTCTAGGTCTTGTTGAGGTTGATTCAGAGTTAGCAAAGGAATTGACGAAAATTTCTAAAATGGTTGAATTAGATTTTTTTTCTCACACAAGAGAACATAGTCTGGAAGTCCAAGTGCCAATTTTACAAGTAGTTTATTCTAATAAATTCAAAATTTTACCAATTATTTTAATTAATCAAGAGAAAGAAGTAGTCGAGGATGTTGGTGAAGCAGTAGCAATCATAGCAAAACAAAAAAATGCTATGATTGTAGGGTCGTCAGATTTTACTCATTATGAACCAAATGAATTTGCTCACAAGCAAGACAAAGCCTTAATTGAACCAATACTTGATTTAGATGTAGAAAGGTTTTACAAAGTACTTCATGACAAAAAGGTAACTGCTTGTGGATATGGTGCAATTGCTTCAACTATTATCGCGTGTAAAAAATTGGGCGCTACCAAGGGAGAATTGCTAAAATACGCTACAAGTGGTGACGTTACGGGAGATATGAGTTCGGTAGTTGGATATGGTTCTATAATTTTCACTTGATTTCGAAAGCTTCAGCTCCAGGCAAAGTTATTCTGTTTGGAGAACATTTTGTGGTATATGGCGAAAAAGCCATTCTAGGTTCTATTGATAAGAGGATAAAAGTTACTTCTGAAACCAATAAAGAAAAACTTATTTCAGTTAGTTCAAGTTTGGGTCAACTCAAAATACCAATTACTGAATCTTATGAAGAGTTGGATTCTCCACTGAAGCCATTTTTTTATATTGCTAATGAAATGATTAAAAAATTCAATCATGATGGAGGAATCAAGATTGTGATTGATTCAGAAGTTCCTTCGGGAGTTGGACTTGGATCCTCTTCAGCCTGTTGTGTTGCAGGGGCAGCTTCCGTTTCAAATCTTTTCACAAAACTTTCAAGAGAAGAAATTCTAGAGCTCGCCATACAAGCAGAACAAACAATCTTCAAAAATACATCTGGTGCTGATTGTACTGTATGTACATATGGCGGCATAATCGAATATGATAAAAAATCTGGTTTTAATAAAATTAATTCAAAGAATGACTTTGTTTTAGTCATTGCAAATTCTGGAATTCCCCATCATACAAATTTGATTGTGTCAAAAGTAAAGAAATTCAAAGAAAGCCACGAAAATGAATTTTCTATTTTATGTAAAAAAGAAGCTGAACTAATCAATAAAGCAAATCAAGCACTGGAAATAAATGATTTAGTCGTTCTTGGTGAAAAAATGTCAAAAAATCAAGAATACTTGGAAGAAATTGGAGTTTCGAATGACAGACTTCAAGACATGATAAAAATGGCAGAAAAAAATGCTTACGGTGCAAAAATTACTGGTGCAGGTGATGGCGGTTGTATTGTTGCATTAACTGATGAAGCAAACCTGGAGAAAACAATGAATAATCTTCGAAGTGGAAATTTCGAATGTTTTTCAGCAAAAATTGATTCTAAAGGATTAGATGCTTTTTAACGGGGATATAGACAAGAGCTTTTTTGTGGCCCATACGGAAGTAAAGACGAACGTAATCACCAGAGTTTATTTTTTAACATTTGATACGAACTGTTAACAAAAATTCTGGATAATCTTACTATGATTACCCATCTGCGTTATAGCATGGGATCTTTCCATGTTTTTCCTTAAACTCTTCTAAAAGCTGCCTTTTGTGTTCTTGTGGGTTTTCAACGAACGTTCTTTGATAAGTATGAGTTGGGCCAAGTCATAAGGCATGACGGTACACAGGAACGTGTGTCAAGTGTAATTTAGTTTAGCATATTTCATAGGTAACTTATAGACAGGCTAGAATTTTGAATAAAAAGGAGCTGTTTCATTAACATTTCATACCAAATAAAATAGAATTTAGGTTTTCTTTTTGCTCAGTTTTTCATTGCTGGGGTTCTTTTCATGTCAGGGGGTTTATTCAATTTTATGAGTGGTTGTCTTTGAGGCATTGATCACAAATTGAAACTACAAGTGGAATAACTCTATTACAGTTACACCTTGTACACATGCAACCAATTTCTGGTTCGTGATTCTCAGACAACAAGCTTTCTAAACTTTTGACATAATATAATTCATTGTTGATTATCAGTTTTGAGAAAAGTACCAAGGGAGTTTAGTCAAAAGGGACTCGAGAAAATAATCCCTAATCATAATTCATTAGGTTCTTTTCTTCTAACATATTATGAAGATTGTTTACAGCACGATAAACATCCTTTTCGGTTTTGCCACCTGTACATACTAGTTTGCCAGATGCAAAAAGCAAGATCACAGTTTTTGGTTCTAACATCCTGTGAATTAATCCAGGAAATTGTTCAGGCTCATACATACTTCTAGGTAATGTTCTCGCAGCTTGCTCTAAGCTAATTTTACCACCTAGGTTAATTGAGGCAACAATATTTTGTATTGTCACAGTTGCATCTTTCTTTACCTTGATCCCACCTTTTCTCAA
>JADFLH010000037.1 GCA_022564515.1 Nitrososphaerota archaeon | reverse complement strand
AGTTTCTTGCTGTAGGAAAATCTCTAGTACCAAGTTCAGAATTGGAAACAATGGAAAAGGGTGAAGTTATAAAAAACATGCATTACATTTCTGACAAGTATTGGGAGATTGGAAAAACTATTACAAATTAACTATCGTATTTTTAACTGATAACCCCTTACTGTTGATTTTACGACAAATAATGTATATTGTGTCTTAATATCCATTATTTTTAATTGAGTATGAAAGTTCAAGAACCACGGATAGCATATGTTTCATTCTTAGAGTGTGAATTAAGAGGAAAATGGAACGATGAGTTAGAGAGCAATAGACAAAGGCGCGGAACCTGACGATTTAATTGATGTTAAACAAGAAGGGACAGAGCTCTATGTTTCTAGAGGAAATGACTGTGAATTATGGTTAGTTAGACCTGATGGACTGAGAAAGGCTTGGATTTTTAAAAATGATTCGTGGGTTTACATTACAGGTTCTACGGTAAAATTCTTTCAAGGAAGTGTATCGGAAGAAATTGCAATAAATGAAGAAAAACAATTAGGATAAATCAATAATATATCTTAACATTGGTTATTTTATTGAATAACCAAAAAGGGAAACCTTTTGTCTTCATTTGTTTATCAAAATTATGAAATATTTGACTTCGGTCATTAAGTTTTCTTTTCGTGTTTACCACTTAATTGCAGGAGGTAGGGAAATACGACATTATTAGAGAAACAACAAGATAAGATCGAGGCTAAAGCAAAAATAGATTCTAGAAATAACCTTAATGATCTTACTGGAAAAGAATGGATTCAAGAAACTTGTTCTGTTTTTTATCAAAAAGGTCTTGGTATAAATCATAAAGAAACAAAGTTTGAAAGACAACACCCAGCCCCTTTTTCATTTCAAGATGTTGGAAGACTTATACGTTTTTTTACAAAAGAAAATGAATTAGTTTTAGACCCATTCAACGGAGTCGCATCAACACTAAAAGCTTGTGCAATGTTAAATCGAAAAGGAATTGGTATTGAATTAAGCAAAAAATGGGTAAAGTTAGGTCAACAAAGACTTGAAGAAGAAGTGAGTAATCATACTAATCAAAAAATTTTAGAAGGTGATTCACGTGAAGTGTTGAAAAACTTTTCAACTGATTCTATTTCTTATATTGTTACTAGTCCCCCATATTGGAGAATTTTAACCAAAAAAACACATGAAAAGAAAAGAAAAGATAGATCAGCAAAAGGATTTGACACTAATTATGGATTTTCTAAAAATGATTTAGGAAACATCTCAGACTATCAGGAATTTCTTAATGAATTATCAATTTGTTTTAAAGAATGCTTTCGAATTTTACAAAACAAAAAATATACATCAATAATTGTTAGTGATTTTCGTCATGGATCAGAATTAGTACCATTTCATAGTCATGTTGTAGAACTCTGCCAGAAAATTGGTTTCAAACTTCAAGGGATTGGAATTTTGGTCCAAAACAGCAAAAAATTGTATCCATATGGATATCCTTTTGCATATGTGCCAAACATTCATCATCAGTTTATTCTTACTTTTAAGAAAGCAGTATTATAATACACCCTAACTAATGAATTACAAAAAAGGTTATTAGAAATTGTTAGATCCTTCGATCGATTGGAAAAACTTTATGGAAATAGTTGGGCATTAATTATTGGAATAGGAAAATTAAATGATCAAAAATCTCCCTTCAAAAATTTAACCAATCCCAAAAATGATGCAAAAGCTATTGAAGAGATGTTAATTAGATTCTGTGATTTTCCATTAGGTAATATTTATTCATTATTTGATGAATGTGCTACTCTTGAAAAAATAGATGATATGATTGAAAATATCCTAACAGAAAAAATCTCTCAAAAAGACAGATTTTTGGTTTTTTTTGCAGGACATGCTATGACTAGACCTACACGAGGACATAAAAAAGAGGCAGAAGGTTATATCATTCCTTATAACGCATCCTGGAAATCCGAGAAAAAACCAAAATGGAATACGTTGAAAAGTATGAACGAATTTGTTAAACAAGTTAATGATAATATTCAAGCAAATCAAATTCTTTTTTTATTAGATTGTTGTTTCAGCGGAATTGCTAGCAAAGCTCAAGAATATGATATAGCTCCTGACCACAAACCAATCGGAATGAGAAACGCTGCTAAAAAAAATCTTAGTGTACAAATCATCACTGCATCTAATAAAGATGAGTCAGTGATTGATTCCGGTAAAGATCCACTGCATTCAATTTTTACCCAAACAATTCTAGATTTTATTCAAAACGAAAAGGCTTTTGATTACCCTGAAGGATTTATCTCTGCTAGTATACTAAAGAAAAAAATAGCTCCAATGGTGGTTAGTGAATCATTTGTTTGGGGAAATGGTAGGAGACAAGAACCACAATTCTATAGAACCGATTTTGATAACTTGGGAGAATTTGTTGTCAAACAATTTAGTGACGAAGAAATTAATGAACAAAAAAAGAAAGAAGATAAAATAATTATAACAGAAAGTGATGAATTGATGAAAAGTGCAGATCTACTCTCATTCTTAAATAGCAATTGTATTGTTAATCAAATTAATCAAGAAATAGTAAAACAACCAGAAAAAAAGTTTACTGCGTCTTCATTTTTAGTTTTGATCAAAAAGAAAATTAAATCAGATCTTACTATAAATAATAAAATTAAACATCTTACTGAAACCAAAAAACTAACTCCGAAACAAGTTGAAAAATTGTGGAATGGTTTAGCATTTAATATATTAATTTTAGGTGTAAAAATACCAATAATAAGTCCTTTAATTCCGGATTATAGTATTATGACCAATAATAAAAAAGAGGAAATAAAAGAGGAGTAGGAAGATAATACTAATGGCTGAAACTAAGAAACAGGAATTTTATGCAAGGATTCCTATTGAAGAAAAACTAGGTCAACAGCAAAAAGGGCGAATGAAAGTAGGCGCCCAGATTATCGAGCAGCTGAGTAAAGGTGTGTATAGTAATCCTGAGATGGCGATCAAGGAATTAATCAGTAATTCATTCGATGCTGATGCTACAGAGGTTTTGATAGAAACAAAATCAGGTTTTGGTAGTATTTCAATCCGAGATAATGGACATGGAATGGATTACAAAGATTTTGATAATGATTATGTGTTTATCAGTAAATCACCACATGTAGGTAAAGATGAAAAAACTAAGATCTTAAATCGGCCAGTAATAGGAAGACTTGGAATAGGTTTTTTGGCAGTATCACAACTTTGTGATACATTAATAATTACTTCTGCAAAACGAAATGAGAATACCAAATTTGTTGCTGTGTTAGACTTTGGAAAATTTAAAAACAAAGATAATCGAGGTGCAGAATTTAGTGACATAAGCGAATACGTTCTTACAAACTACGAGAAAAAAAATCGTGATGAATCATTTACTCATATTGAATTAAAAGATCTTACAAAGCCTTTCAGGAACATACTCAGAAACATTCCAGAACCTGGTGTGAAGCTAAAGAAAACAGACGATCTAGATTTTGTTGATGTTGTTAGAAAAGTATGGAATGCAAAGGATTATCTTGAAATCGAAAAAACTTATGGGCCTTATTGGAAATTTGTCATAAATTTAGCTAGTATAGTGCCAGTTGAGTATATGAAGAATGGTCCAATAAAAGATAAGAGATATTCAGAGTTAGTTAAACCATTCAAAGATTATACTAGTGATTTAAACTTCAAGGTGTTTTTTGACGGTATGCAAATAAAAAAACCTTATTTGCTTCCAACTCCTGAAGCAAAAAAATCAGGCAATTTTTCTGTATTAACTCTAAACAATAATTTCGATGTTCCAGGTGGTGGTAGAATCTCTTACAGAGGATATGTGTACAACCAAGATGGCGGAATAGATGTAAATGATTTGAGAGGGTTAATAATTCGAGTTAAAAATACAAGCGTGGGGATAATTTCACAAAATTTCTTCGATTATCCATTCCTTGATACAATGTATTTCAGATGGACCTTTGGTGAAATTTTTGTTGATGAGGGACTTGAAGAAGCAATGAATATTGATAGGGCGACCTTCAAAAAACAAGATCCTGAATATTATGCATTTATCACTGATTTACATGACAAATTACGATCTGTCGTTTTTGAATCAGTCCAAAAAAGGTGGAGGATAAGAGTAAAAAAACAAATTAAAGAGTTAGAAAATTATAAACAAGATTGGAGACAATCAAGCTTACGTAACTCATTTGGTAAAAAATTTGTTATTAAGAATGATACAAGATTAAACAAACCAGTATCAATTTCTTTGAAAGACGCAGTAGTTTTATTTAATCCAGAAAGTCCTATACTGGAAAAATTTCCTAGAAAAGAGAGAGAATTGCTTAAAGATGTAATTCTTGCAGCTACAATTGCAAGAGAAAAATATCCTAAAGATCAGAAAAACCAAGAACAATTATTTTTAAAACTTCTCGAAAATCTTGCTAAGAATTATCCAAAAACAGGTTTAAAATTCAAATATAAACGTCTGTAGAAATAAAACATACACAGGTGTATTTACCTATATCACTAAATCATAATTCATAATCTTAGATAGGATTACGAAATAATCAATATCACAAAAAACCCTGACATGTACATTTACCATTTTTACCATTACATCTACTTCCATCAGCAAGTGGAATCGTAGTATGTTCTCCGGCACGATCTTCACATCTTTTGCAAATAGTATCGGAGAAACTTCTAGCAGCTTCAATTGGTGTTTCTATTGTAGCAGATGTGGACGGAATATCTTCTAATCTAGGATTGTCAAAATCCACATTACCAGACAATGTAAAGTAGAAACAGTTATCATACTTAATCATGCTTTGTCACCAGATGAGTTCTGATGATAATTTAAGTAAAAAAACAAAATCTATGAATCAGAGTGGGGCATTTCTTCAAATCCATATAATAAATGAATTAAAAAAGCGTAATTGGACAGTACTAGCCGAATACCCAATACGTATTTCGCCATTCT
Source organism: Nitrososphaerota archaeon (assembly GCA_022564515.1). Lineage (GTDB taxonomy): Archaea > Thermoproteota > Nitrososphaeria > Nitrososphaerales > Nitrosopumilaceae > DRGT01. The sequence continues at coordinate 8,523 of JADFLH010000037.1, read as the reverse complement.
TAGATTTACCTGCAAAGCAACCCATACTGTATACTAGATTATTGAATCACCTAGATGTAGAGCCAATTAGTTTTGTAAGAGCTGCTAGAGAATCCATGGATAAAACAACAGTAAAAGAGACTTCTATTGACGTAATCGGAGAGCGAATCATAAATGATGATTATTGTTTTAATTTGTGTATAGAATCCAAAAAACTCGATCCTCGATTTATTGATTGGGTATTTTTTCAACAAACAAAACATGAGAATACATTACGATTTCTTATGAGACAACATTTTATAAAAAAACCAGTACTTCTTAAAACACCAAAGACTACAAAAAATAAGGAAACATATCTCACAATAAATACAATTCAAGGAGAATTGGATTATCCTGTATGTGACTTTGCCTTGTCATTAAAAAGTGAAGAAGTAGATAGAGAATATTACAAATCAGATAAAACGAAAGTAGATGATGCATCTCGTCAAATTATAGAAGGGACTTACGGATTTATTGTAGACAGAATATTTCAGCATGTCTTAAAAGGTGATCCTCAAATGAATAGGGGTTTAACTGATTGTTTTATCCCGTTAGTGGTCACAAATGCAAATTTATTCATATGTGAATTTGATGAAAATGAAATAGATTCTAAATCTGGTAAGATTAAGAATGAACCAACATACAAACCAGTAGATTCTCTCATATACGAATGTCCTGCTCCAAAGTCAGTTCAGTTCCCAGAACCTCTTGAAGCAGATAGCACTCCTGAAGAAAATAATGCAATAACAAAATGGCATGTTCTTGTATTATCACCAAAAGGATTTAGTGAATTTTTACAGAAATTTGGACGTAAGTCACAGTAAGATTACGCAAATTTGTAATCTAGGTTAATTATTTCGTAATCCTAGTACAGATTACGAAAAAAAGAATAGATAGATTGGCAGAAAACTACGGTAACGCTTTTCCTACAATAACGCCAATAAGTGATGCTGCAATTGTGGCACAGATGGTTATGACTAGGTAAGTTCTAGTAGCTTTCGCATTATCTTTTTGTAATTTCTCATTAGATTCTCGGAGCTCGTCTACTGCTTCTTTTATCATTCTTGGACCCAGATCTAGATTCCCACTCATGTTAAGCTTGCCACGCAAGAGACTATCTAATCTTATTGAATAGTTCAAAACCTTGGCAGGTTCACACCATATTTTTTCGTAATCTCCCTTAGGAGTACGAAGTGAATTTATTATCATTATTTTACGATATGTTATGGCAGCTCCACCACAAGGCATGGGTAGTGGTACTAAGTTCCCTTTGTTACGAACTATGATGTTTATTGATGGCGGTTATTTTGAACATTGGATAGAAAACATTTGTAAAATTCCTAAGAATAAATATCACTTTTCAAATTTTTCAGAGATAATATCAAAAAATGCATTTTCAGCACTTCGTAACCCTTTGCTTATTCGTACATACTATTATGATGGCTTACCAGATCCTAAGTATCCTGAATATCAGAAAACAAAAAAATTTCATGATGAATTAAATCGTAATTTTGTAAATTATGAAGTAAAATCCATCACAATAGATAAAGTGGATGGAGTATTCAAGCAGAAAGGTGTTGATACTATCTTAGCACTTGATATGCTCGAAAAAGCACTTTCAAATCAATATGATGTAGCCATACTGGTAGCTGGAGATAGAGATCATACACCTATTGCCAAGGCTGTAAAAAATAGTGGTAAGCAAGTGTTTGGTGTATATTATGAAGAAAGTTACTCCAAAGAACTCATCAATGAATTTGATATTGGTTATGTGTTGGAGAAAAAAAGAGAAGGGACTTTAGCAAAACATTGAAATGGTTCTAATCTATCCAAAAAATTATTTGATAATGAATCTACATGAATAAGAAAATCATAATTGTTAGCATTATTTCGATCGTGATTCCACTTCTCTTTGTTGCCATGACAAGTACCAATAATGTGTGGAATACTCCAAAATTTGATGTTGAAGTCATCAAAAATGATGACGGCACGATGCCCGTAGATAAAATAGTTAAAACAATTTATCAAGATAATTATCCCAAACTTACAGCAGAGTGGTTTAGAAATCTTGATAGAGATTTTGTTAGTTCATTGAGGGATCGATTTTCACAAGATGATATGTGGATTCTTTGGAATGTCTACGACAATAATTCTACTAATGGATTAAGTGAAAAAATAACTATTAGAAATGAAGGTTTAGCGCAAGCAGAAGATGTCATAATTCAGATTTTAGGAACAAGTAATTTTAAGTTGATTGATTATAGCTGTCCTGAAATTATGTCACCTGATCAAATTACTAAGGAACATGGAAAAAAATATCTAATTGTCAAATCACGCATGTCAGTTCAATTAGATTGTGAAATTATAATTAACAGTGTAGGAGATGTTGGAATTAAACAGGTAATAATCACTGCTAAAGATACTCATCCAGCAGTATGGCCTGATGATGAATTTGATTATTATAGAAATGTTATATTCATTTTCAATATTATTGCATATATTGTAATAGGAATTGCTGCTTATCTAATTATATACAACGGTATCAAACTCTATCAAGAGAAATTCAAAAAATTGTTAAACAATTAGAATGCCTATAATTTTATTCTGATAATATCCATCTCTAAGATTATCTAGAAAAAGGTCGACCAAAATTTTCATGAATAATCATCACCCTATCATCCTGCGTAATCTCAGTATGGACTACGCAGAAAAGTAGCTAAGATTCACGCACGAAAAACAGCTAAAAACTGCTTTAGCTGTTTCTTTCAGAATTGAGAAAATTAAGTGAAAAGTACAGATTTAGTCGTGAAAAACAGCTAAGCTTAGCTTTCTAAGCTAATCTCCTAGTGAAAAAGCTTCTGAATAGTTGTGTTTTCACTAGTGAAAAAAAGGCTTTAGCTAAGCTTTTTTCTGTGATTCTTAGCTAAGCTTAGCTTCGGTTTCATGATAAAAGCTAGCTTAGCTTTCAGAAAATGGCAAGGTCAGAAATGGTTCGACCTTATCATACTGTTTTCTTAAGGCACTAGGCGAATAATCTGTATAATTTCTGGCCAACATCCCCTGAGGTGTTCGTCCACAAAAGGCATTGATGTAATCATCGTCAATTTTTGCCTCTCTACAACGTTCTGCAAAGACAGTCCTCAAAAGATGTGGATTTATTGAGATTCCCATATTCTCAGAAGCTTCCTTGAATGCCTGTTGTACAGATCTAGCTGAAACAGAAAACATCTTGGGGTTATCTTCCGATTCATAGTCAATTTCTTGCTCAAAATAACCTTCCAGGTATTCAGAAGCCTGTTTTGTAATGAAGCTAATCCAAGAAGACTTTGTTTTTCCCTTGTGAATATCTGATGCGTCCATCATGTTTGTGTCAGGATCAAAATTAGACAACTTCAAGGAAAGAACCTCTCCTATTCTAAGGCCGGAAGGTAGCATGACCAGAAATACCATTTGTATTTGGTATGGAAGCAATGAGCAAAATTGTGCAAGCTGTTCGTTAGAAGGCGTCTCTTTTTTCAGTTTAGTTTTTGTTTTAGCAAATGTGAATTGATTAATCCAGTTTCCCAGCTTGAGATAATCACGTATGTATCTTCGAAGAGCTTTGACCTGGTTTGATTTCCAAGATACAGATTCATTTGAATCAAGATATGCTTTTACTGTTTGCTCGTTGATAATTCCATGTGAATGATTAAGAAAACCGTTAATGGTTGATTTGTGATTGTTAACTGTGATTTGCTCCAAGTTTAATTCATCTTTCGCAAATTCTTCATAGGAATTAATGTTAGAATCAAAATCAGTGATTGTTGATTCTTTATCAGGAACGATTTTCAGAGATTTCTTGATTAACTCAAGATCTGTAATGATTTGTTCTAATTTATCATCTATTCCTAAGGACATCAGGCCTAAGGCCTCCGAATTTTTGGTATTCTCTTACCAGTTTCGCTTCATATTTTGTTAGAAAGATAATGGAATGTCCCGCATTCTGATGGGATTGCACAGTCAGACCGTTTGGACTTAGATCTTCAACGTGTTGCATCTCAGTTCCTCTTTCGTTGCAGGTGTAGCAAATCCAGTATGGTTTTTCAGCATCTTGGCTGACCAGTCTTTGAAAAGTATCCTCACCATCCTCACTACCCTCACCGGAGGAATTTTCGTGCCTAGAATCGGTGTTTTTCGGTGAGGATACTTTATTCCCACGGTGAGGATCCTCACCGGTACCCTCACCGATTTTGGGCCTATTTCGTGCCTGATTTTGGAGCGGTGAGGATGGTGAGGATGGGGAGGGTCTTTTTCCAAAACTGTCTAGCGGTTCAATTGATGGTTTTTTTGTGATTCTTACAATGGACGCGTGCTTGGTAAATCTTCCATCGTTTTTAGTGTAATGATATGTTTGTACTGTAATGCCACAGCTCTTGAGTATGGAATCAACTATCTTGAGATGTTTGGTTAGCTTGTTTGATGATCTTGGGAAGCTGATAAATCTTGATTTTGTGTCTACGCCAGATTCATTAGCAATCTCAGCAAGTGAACCATACAAGCTTGATGCAGCGTCTTCGTACACGGTCTTGTGTTCCATAAACGTCAATAACGACGAAACAATTGGATAAGATTCCTGGGCAGAGATGCTTTCCTCTTTTAGTTTTTCATGATATCTCTCTAGGAATGTATTGTCATCGTTCCCCAATACCCTTGAAATCATTTCCCCCCAAACTTCAAAGTCTGACATTCTGGTTTTTGGTTTGATTTTTTTCTCAAGTAAAGGATATTCCTTCAACGACTTGCTCAGTGTTATGAATATCTTTCCAAGAACATATGGTAAAAGTTCCAAAAACTTTTGATTGAATTCTTTTTCAGTAAGTCGTTCTATTTCATCGACTGATATTCTTTCGTATTTGATTAATCTTGTTTGTAAGTCAGTGTGTTCAAGAGATGGTACCACACCGTTTAAGACAATCTTGCTCTTGAAATTAAGAATTGATTCGTCTTTGTCAGTGTACAGCTTTCGTTTTGGATTACTACTTCCCGTTATTGCCCTACACAAGACGTCTGATGTTTTACCGTCAATCCTGCTTACGTTGTCAAAACTTGAAAGATATCGGTTAAAGAGTTGGATTATCAAATCATCTTGTTTTTCTGACATGGCTGACACATTATCCTCTTTTGAAATTCCATTAGGATCCACAATGGTTTTGATAGAAGCCGTTGCTGTCGTTTTCAGGGTTCCTGTTGTTCCATCGAAAACCATCATAGGAACAGGATAGGCCTCCAAGAACAAAGCCACTAAATGCACCTTGAAGACAAGCCTGTCTTTTGGTATTATACGCAACAATTCTGCCAGTTTATCCAAAGCCAAATCATCCCCTTTTTTTGGCATGGCTTGTTCCTGCATGGATTGACTCCTGGAAAAAAACGGTGAGTTTTCATCAAGCGATATGGTCCTTATGTTGTCTTCAGTGATTTTAATGGCCTTCCAGTCAGATGTAGCCAAATCATACCATATCTCATCCTTAAGCTGCGCTATTCTGTTATGGATCTTGGCACGTTTTGTTCCGTTCATTTGAGCTTGAGAAATCATTGAGTTTAGTACGTTTTTGTAATAATCATCTGAATGAATGTCATTAGTATCAATACTTGAATGTGAATTGTTAAGCCAGTGTCTTGCTCTTGATGATCCAAGGTTCAAGACTTCAACATGCTTGTTGATTGAAACTACGCCGTAAACTTCATCAGAGTTGTTTTCAGAAATTACCAGCTTCAGAATTTTTGATTGTGCGAAGTCATAAAGGATTTTAGGTGAAGTTCTTTGGTCTTTCGTTTGGATGTTCTTATTCATTTTCTTTTTAGGTTGTTTGTTATTTTTTGGTTTCAGTGATAATCCTTGTTTTCGAAACTCATCTATCAAAGACGGATCTGGTTCATCCTCGTAAACATCAACAATATTATGATCTTTATGTTCTAAGCTTTGAGCATCATTAAGATCTATATCGACTTTACAATCATGACAATACTTACCTATGATTTTTTTTGCGTTGTCTGATTTTTTTGGAACTTCACTTTTCATAATACCATCCTCCAAAATCTTTTTCGTCTTCTTCAAACTCTCTTTTGATTAGCGGAAACCATTCTCGAAGGATTATTTCAATCTTTGGAAATTTTTTAAACTTTTTCAAACTAAAAGTTTCCACTCCTTAGCTAGTGCAATCATTTGCATCAAAGTTTTAATGTCATCGACAGTAAATGGATAATAGTTCCCTTCATTTTTGTGCTGGTCAGAAAGATGGAAAGTTAGCTGTTTCAAAGATTTGTAAGTTTTTGTTCTAGAAGAATTAAATTCACAAACTGGACACTTTACTTTAGTTTCATCAAAGTGGTGTGAATAACAATATGCAACTTTTTTATGTCCTAATTTACATTCCATTAGTACTAACTTCCTTGGAACTATGCGAAAGTTTGGACAAATTCGCGCATAGTTCCAGTTTACCATCTTTAGTTAATTTAGCCTCAAAAATGAGTGGTTTTCCATCATTTGCATGACGAAATTCTTTTGAAAGTGCTATGATTTCATAATCAGAAAAAGAATGGGATGTTGTCTTGTCCAAGTCTAGATCTTTCAAGGAGATGTGACCTCTATACAAGATCTCTTGATGTTTACATGAACAAGACATTCAGGACATTGTGCATAGAATTTTTTCTTTCCAGAGTAATTCCATTCATGTCCACATCTTTGACATTTAAGAAACATATCAACAGTCAGTCGGTCAGTTTATGTATATTAAGAATGGTCAGGATTTGTAACATTAATTAAAAATAATTCAAATTATGGAATGATTATTGATTCAGATTTTAACAGAGTACTTGTAATCTCATCACTATATTTTTTATGTAATTCCAATTTGTCAATTTGTTCAACTTTTGAAATGATTCTAATCCAGTTATCATCTTCATCATGATAGATAATTTCTTTTTCCATTAGAACCATGCTGAAAATAAATAGTTTATCTTTTGTAACCACTCTGAGTTTTTTCTTTTCTGCAGTTTTATACAAAGTTTGATCATCGGTTCCAGGCTTTACTAATTTTACAGCTTTAACAAAAATTGGCAAGTGGTAAAACCGCGATTTTCTTGTATATGGTATACACTCATCCAACAAAAACTGAGGTTTGTATTTATTCATTAAGATCACTTGATGTATTTCTCTAGAGCTTTTGGAAAAGTCACATGATCTTGTTTCATTAATCTGATTAACTCAAGATGACTTTCTTCAATCTCTTTTTGTCGTTCTGTGACGCTAAGAAGATCTCTTTCAATTTTTGTAAAATCCGAAATCGTAAGATGTGGTTCTGCTTTGAGATACAATTCTCGCTTTTTGTCATTAGGGAGGTTATAGTAGGTATCAAGATAGAAATGATGTCCTATCAAAGCTTCTGCATAATCTCTTCCTACAGCATTGCCCACCACGGTACGGAAAAATTTTCGAAATGCATGAAAATGTATCATTCTTTGCCCATTTTCATTTAGCTTGGCCAATTCAGGCACTTTGTTCACGTATTGGCGCATTGAATTAATCAGGAGGCTTTCTCTGCTTTGGAGCGATATACTTCTATCAAAATCAGCCTGGAATGGCCTAGTGGTCCGGCCAAAAATGACAATATTCTGTAGTTGAGAGTTAGTTTCTGCATCTTTCCAGCCAAAAAATCTAGTGAGATAGTCCTTTAGCGCTCTAGTGGCTTCCTGAGTCAGAAAGGTTTCCCTAGCCTCCCTTGTCTTTGTGGTTTCAGCTCTAATCCTGATTCGTGTAGGGTTTGATGTCAAGTCTATATCAGATAGTTTAAGCTGGATCATCTCACCAATTCTCATTCCGCTTGCCACAGCTACCAAAATGATTGTCCTTAGCTTTGGCGATATAATGTTCAGCAATCTAAGAATGATTTCCTTGGTGAGTGGCTCTTCCCTGTAATGGACTTTTTTTGGTAATCTGACCCTGGATTGAAATTCCTCAGAGTAGATCTGAATTTTACAATGTCTTAGAAATCCCTTTACTGCCGTAATCATCAGCTTTATGGTAGCAGGCTTTTTGCCTTGTCTGTCAAGATAAACCACATATTCTTTGAGGACGTCATACGGGTCAACAGATTTGTTTTTGATTGACTCTATGATTTCTTTCAAGGAACAGCTATATTGTTTTTCAATAAATTTGCTGAAATGATTTATTCCTAGTCTGTAAACCCTTACAGTACTAGAGCTATGGGAAATTACATACACGGAGTCGAGAAAATTGTCAATCTCTTTTGTTACATCGATGTTAAATGTCACAATTACGTAAAGAGAATGAATCTTACTAAAAAGTTGAGGTTAGCTAGCGGGGTAGTTTCTGTAAATACAAACTAGTTTAATTTTTCTGAAAACTCTTTACATCCTTCCTTGTTTATCACAAGAAAGTCAATACCATCTCCGCTAAAAGAGTCTCTCAGAATTGCAGATTTTACTGCCTTTTTTGCAAGTTCA